>JBGAQE010000240.1:0-3366 GCA_044220885.1 Chitinophagaceae bacterium | reverse complement strand
ACTCTTTCAAAAAGAATATTATTTCTTCATAAAGGTAAAGTCAAAGCGTCTTCAAATCCGGAAACCGGAACCGAATTCATTTTGGAAGTCCCGAATATCTTTCACAAAAGTGATTTGTTTACTGCTTCAACTTTTGAAGACATATAGGGAATGGCATACTTATGTTTTGATTTCTTCAATGGTTCTGTTAAGTCGGCTTTTTTCAGCGGCAAATGCCATTAGATGACTTTCTATCGAGGCCTCCAGGGTAGAGCTTAACAGGGATTTATCTTGTTGTGCAATGGCTTGTATCCAATCTCTTATTAAAAGATGATCGCCGCCGCCATGAGCATCTGTTACCATTTTCCAGGATGTCTGTTTTCTGGTTTTGAAATCGGTTAAAACAAAGGTTTCCATGTTGCCAACAATATCACCTTTAGAACCCATAATTCTTGTGCGCCGACCTTCGTAAGATACATGTGCCTCCATAGAAAATGCAGCAGTAACATTATTTTTGAAAAGCATATTCACTGTGAGATGATCAGGTTGGTCGTTGTCCATATGATACACGCAACGGCCATAATCTGTTGTCCGTAATTTCTCTTCTATAATCTCATCCCATTCCGATTTGTTTGTTGGCAGGTCAAAAACATATAGCCTTTTTTTGTCCCTTAAATATATCTGTAAAGCAGAATATGGACAACTGCTTTCTACTTTACAGCCATCTGTGCACCTTTCGGTGCTACCTGCCGGGGCATTAGTATTGGTAAACCAACTAAGGTTCCCAAAACAGTGAACATCATGTGCCGGAGAGTTGACCAACCATCGAATGATATCTGTATCATGGCACGATTTAGCAACTACAATTGGTGTTGTTTTCTTACTGTTTTTCCATTGACCTCGTACATAAGAATGACTCATATGGATTTGTTCAATGGGTTCCATATGCTGAAGGCTGATGATATCTCCGATCATTCCCGATTCAATCACTTCTTTTAATTGTTTGAAATAAGGGGTATAGCGAAGTACATGACAGACACTTACGATTTTGCCAGACATATTGGCTTTTTCCAGTAGTAACCGGCATTCCGATTCTGTTGGAGCAATGGGTTTTTCCAGTAAAACATCATAACCTGTTTCTATTGCTTGTAAGCACGGCGCTACATGAAGATGATCTGGAGTGGCAATGATAACAGCATCTGCAAACT
Organism: Chitinophagaceae bacterium; assembly: GCA_044220885.1. Classification (GTDB taxonomy): domain Bacteria; phylum Bacteroidota; class Bacteroidia; order Chitinophagales; family Chitinophagaceae; genus Endoryza. Next base: position 2,179 of record JBGAQE010000240.1, on the reverse strand, counting down.
TTGCTTTGTTAAGTATAAGTTTCCAATCCTGAAAGCAAGCACTATCAGGTAATGAATGCTTCTTCTTGAATTGCTGTAACCTTTTCGGGTCTGATTCTGCCACGCCGACGATTCTGAGTTCATTCGGATGTAATAATGCATAGTCGGCATAAATGTTTCCTCTATGCCCAGCACCTATCAGCAGAACATTTACTGGATTTACTAACGGAATATGCCTGGGGTTTTCGAATAAATCATCATGAAGACCAAATAATGTGGCGACTTCCTTCCAACGTAGCGTTACGCTTGTTCTTATAAAATTTAATGATCGTAATATTTTCCTGGCTGAGATAAAATATCGAAGCGACATAATTGGGATATAGTGTTTTATAAGTGAATTTGTAACAGTTGCTAAAGTGAACTTTTATTTAGCTTCATCGCACTTTAGTCTTAAGTTTTAGCATTTTATTACTACTACAGGGTTTAGTTATATTTTTTGTAGAGTATTACTTGAAGAAGGCAATATCTCTTTCAGGAATTCTTCACCCCAAAAGTCGATATTGAAAAAGCTGACAGAATCGAAGAGCCTTTTCATCCTCAATTTCCTCTCGGGCTGCTCCATTGTCAACGCCTGTAAAAGGCTTTCCTTCAGTGATTTCTTATCGTACGGATTGGTTAAAAGAGCATATTTAAGTTCTACTGAAGCCCCTGCGAATTCAGACAATATCAAAACTCCACAATCATCTGGTTTCAGTCCTTGTGTGGCTATATATTCCTTAGCTACAAGATTTAAGCCATCTCTTAACGGGGTGATCCAGGCAATGTCTGCTACGGAATAGTAAGCTATAAGTTGTTCGAAAGTGAATGACCTGAAAAAATAATGAATGGGGGTCCAGTCAAACCTGGAATATTTACCGTTGATTTTCCCGATAGCCTGTTCCAGATCTTCTTGAATTTTCTCATAAATCTTCATTCCTTTAGCCGGAGGATTGCAAATATTTATCAATTCTACTTTACCATGGAATTCTGGATACTGTTCCAGAAATTCCTGGAAAGCTATGATCTTTTCAAGTGGACCTTTTACATAATCTAGCCGCTCTACGCTAAGTATTATTTTTTTATTCCCTATACTATTTCGAATAGATTGTATGGATTGCTGTGTTGAGGGTTCGTTATATATTTTCTTAATATTTTCAACATTTACGCCAACCGGGTGGGCTCCTAATTTTATCTTTTGTCCGCCAGCAACAATTGCCTTTGTCATTTTTTCCACTCCTAGAGGACAGCTATAAGTAAGAAACCTTTCTGTACAATTGACTTCTTCAGTTACTTCTATGGGAATCTGACTTTTCACTACATCTACAAAGTTCTCTACGAATCTGGGAATATGAAATCCAATGTAATTGCATTGTAACAAACTGCCAATAATTTCGCCTCTCCATGGTATTATATTGAAAATATCTGCTGGAGGAAAACTTGTATGATGGAAAAATGCAATAATAAGATCGGGTCGTAATTGTCGCAGAAACCCCGGTACCATCCATAAATTATAATCATGTATCCACACGGTTGCTTCAAATTCTGCTTCTTTTGCAGTTTTTTCTGCAAAAAGCCTGTTTACCTTTACAAAGTGCTGCCAATGTTCATGATTAAAGGAAACCCTATCAATAAATGAAAATATCGTTGGCCAAAACGCTTCTTTCGAAAATACCTTATAGAAGAGTTCAACCTCTTTCCTGGTCAGGGCAATTCTCGATACTTGTAATTTTGGATATTTTATTTCATCAACTACACAATTTTGAAGTTGAATGTTTTTCTTTTCCGTTTCTTCCCAGGCAATCCAGGTTCCAGGCCTGCCAGAGCTAAAAAAGCCTAGTAAAGCGGATAGAATTCCATTTGGACTTTTGGGAGGGGTATTTACCTGTACTCCATTTATTTCAACTTTTTCAAACGGCAGTCTATGGTATACCATTAATAATTGCCTTTCCCCTTTGCCTGTTGATATAGTATCCCTGTATTTATCGGGAAAAAATTTCCTGAATTCTTCGAAATGGGCAAAAGCTTCTAAGATACCACCGCATCCTTCAATTCTGGCATGGTAAACATTATTGAAGTTGATGGTGGCTTCTAATAGTTTATTCTCTGCATTTCCAACTACCACACCTTTAAATCCTGTAGTAAATAGCGATAAATCATTTAG
>JBGAQE010000035.1:0-29688 GCA_044220885.1 Chitinophagaceae bacterium | reverse complement strand
GTTATTTTATTTTCTAGAATCTCAAGAGATTGAAAACCGGTACTACTATTCCTCCTGATATTCCTCTCAATAATATAAGGTACTTGTTGGCCTTTTTCATCTATAATCCTTAAGTCGCTGAAATCTGTTTTCAGGAAATGAGTCAAGGAATTATTTAGAGTGATTCGGTAGAATCCTGTTGCCTTCACTGAATCCAGTGGAGCAGCCTGACTGAATTGTTGTGCATTGCTGGTGCCAGTCACTAATAAGAGAAAGAAACAGATCCAGTTATTGGTTATTCTTCGAATCATCGATCAATATTTTTTTAAGTCGCTGATACATGAAAGATACAGTAAGTAATACTACTCCAAGAAGTATGAATGCGGCAATCTTTCCTCCGGGAGGAATATTCCTGATATCATATAAGAATAATTTCAGCAAAGTGGCTCCAAAAAGCACAAGTGCTACTATGCGCAAGGTTTTGTGTTTGTATTTCATTCCCAGCCATATAAATACAAAAGAAGTGAGCCCCCATACTATACTTAATCCAGCTTTGCTATATAGGTTTTCAGAATAAGCCAGTCCATCTATGTTGGTGAAGTTCAATCCTACATAAATATGCTGCACTTCAATACTAAGTATAACAACTAAAGAGAGAGCTGCCAACCAAGTGAAAGATTTTATGAATGCTGGAAAGAGTTCCTGATTTTTTCGGAAATATTGTATGCTTAATCCAATTATAAACAGCAGACAGGTTATAGCAATCCAATGTGTTGCAAATACTGCGACGGGTATCTTACCCTGAAGCATATCAATGAACCCATCATAGCTATCACCTGTCCATAGTAAATAGATAATGAAAAGTAAAATGGGAATTCCCATTCTTACAAAAAGAGGCAATTGAATCTTTAATACTGGTAATAGAATCAGAAGCAATGAAAAATAGCCGAATATCCATAATTGCAGATAAGTAGTTGTAATGAGGCTATCTGGAAAATAATAGGGGAACTGATATTGGATTTCCAGTATGCCTGAAGTCAGTATCAGAATAAGGAATACTGTTAGTAATACATTCTTTACAAACGACACTGGGACTAACTGCAGAAAGGGATCCTCTTTTCCTTTTATGACAAGTCTTCTGTACAGGATAATTGCAATAGCAAGTGCACTACTCGTTATGATGGCTTTATTAAGGAAAACAAAAGCATGCGGATCGTATGTTCCATAAATAGCATCCCAATCCATAATGAGACTTATGGTAGCTAATATTCCCACAAGAACAGATGCCAGTTTTGCCAACTTTATTCCGGATTGCTGATAGAACCAAAGCAATAACACACATTCTGCCGACCAGAACAGTGTAATATAGTTGCCTTCTAATTGAATAGGTGCAGTCAGGGAAAGGAAGGTTAATGTGAGCCCTATAAGCAGGTAGACAAATTTCTTATCAGCTTTATTACGGAAGAAATACCAGGCAGGAATGAAATTAATAATGCTTAACGCTGCGGTAAATAAGCCTTTGTAAGCACCTTTATCCCAATAGGGAAGTAATAGCATGCCGGCCGCAAAGAAAAATACATTTATCGCCAGTAACATACTGAAATCGTACATGCTGAATTCCTTTTTCATCTTGAGATTATTGATAGTTTGCATTACTACGAACTGCAGATAGAAGACACTGGCAAACAATATTCCTTTTCCATAATGAACTTCTCCGGGTCCGCTTAATTCATTGATCAGCCATCCGCCATAAATAAGTATGGTGAATCCAAACGCTATGAAATTTAATGGATTCCATTTCTTGAAATAGGCAAGCGTAAGAAGTCCTGAATTCAGTACAGCGAGATAAGTGAAAAGTGAAACGAAATTATTCTGTCCTGTGCTTACCAGAAAAGGAGTTATGAACCCGCCGATAGTGGCGAGTATGGCTAATTCCATCCGGTTGTATAATAGAGAAAGTAATACAGCAAATGCAGTAATAACAATCATTATAATAAATGCCGGGACTTGCGCTATGAGATGATATTCATGAAAGGCGAAGGCAATGGTGAAATAGAATACACTTAATCCACCGCCCACTAGTACAGAACTAAAGGAACGATAACTGTTTCGAAGTCTATGGGCAATACCAATAAGTAGCCCTCCACAAAGTAAGCCTATTAAAACCCTGCCACTTTCATGATTCCAATCCTTGTCGATAGCATATTTTACAAAGAAGCCGATGCCTAATACAAGAATAGCTATGCCAATTTTGTTGATCAGGTTTTCTCCAATGAACTTTTCAATATCTGGATTATTACTTAACCATTGGTGCCACCAGCTTTCGGCTGGTTCTGGGCTTAGACGTTTTGTTTGGTGAATACAGGTGTTGGAGTGACAAGTTTTTCTTCTTGAGGTATTGCCGGAGTAAATGGTGCAGGTGTTAAGTGGTTAATTTTCTCTTGGTTTACAACTCAACGAGTTTTACTGGAATATTCACTTCAGCTCTGGTGCCTTAGGTGTTTCTGTAACAATCGACTGACTTTCTTTCGATGGTTGCAGCTTCTCAACTTGTTTTCTTAATTCTTTTATCTCTTGTGTAAGTACAAATAGCTGATGGGCTAGTTCTTCCGATATTCCAGAGCGTGAACTGTTGAGTCTGACAAGCAAAATGATGATAGTTCCTAATACTAGAATTACTTCCATGACCAGGGTTTTGGTTGAATGTCAAGATACGGTATTGAAACTGTACCAACTTAAATCCACCACATTTAAAATGGTTCTTTAACAAAGACCACCCTGATTTGAAAAATTGTTGTTAAAATATCAGGGTTTTATTTTCAGGTATACCGGACAGTGATCACTGTGTTTTACATCCGGATAGATTTCTGCATCTACCAGCTGTTTCTCTAAAGCGCTTGTGTTGATATAATCAATCCTCCATCCTTTATTCTGTAATCGTACACTTGGGAAACGCTGACTCCACCAGCTATAGCGACTTGGCTGGGATGGAAAGTGCGGAAGCTGTCTATCCAGCAAAAAAACACTCAGAGTTTATCCATCCAGGCTCTTTCTTCAGGAAGGAAGCCAGATGAGTTCTTATTCCCTTTTGGATCGTGAATATCTATTGCATTGTGTGCGATATTATAATCACCACAAAGTATCATCTTTGGGTGTTTCTTTTTCAGTTTATTGAGATAGGTATAGAATTCATCCAGCCATTGGTATTTGAACCCCTGACGTTCGTCTCCACTTGTTCCGGAAGGAAAATAAGCGTTGATGAGCCGGATATCTCCGAAGTCTAATTGTATTACTCTTCCTTCATCGTCGCTGGGCCCATGACCATTTCCATATTCAACATTATCGGGTTTTATTTTTGTGAACACAGCTACGCCACTATATCCTTTTTTCTGTGCACTGAACCAATAATCGTGAAAGCCGAGGTCGGTAAATTGTTTATGGTCTACATTGTCTTTATGCGCTTTTGTTTCCTGCAAACAAATAATATCTGCCGGATCTGTTTTTAACCAATCAATCAAGCCTTTATTCATGGCGGCTCTGATACCATTAACATTATAACTGATGATGCGCATGCTTTTATTCTTTAATTTGTATGGCAATTTACAATTTAAGAATGGATGCAAAGGTTTTGAAAAAAAATCAGGAAAGATTTATTCCAGCCAAAAAGCAGGTTTATCTGGATGGTCCAAAAGGACGCACCTATGAATTTAACTTTACCTGGAAGGTCTTCCAGCAATTTATAAAAGGGTTCAGGACACTCCATTTTGTTGGTCCTTGTATTACGGTATTCGGTTCAGCCCGATTTGGGGAGGAGCATAAATATTATCAGTCAGCAAGGTCATTTGGAAAAAGGATTGCTGAATTAGGATTTGATTTACTATGACGGGGTGGTCCACGAATTTTGTATGGAAGCTATATAACAGAGGGGCATTTGAGAATGGAGGTGTATCCATTGGATGTAACATTGAATTGCCATTTGAGCAGAAGCCGAATCCTTATGTAACCCGGTCTATAACGTTTGAACATTTCTTTGTAAGGAAGGTATTGTTATCTAAATATTCTTATGCCTTCATCATCATGCCTGGCGGATTTGGTACAATGGATGAATTTTTTGAAACCCTTACTCTTGTGCAGACAAAAACGATGCTCGATTTCCCGATAGTTCTATTCGGCAAAGAATATTTCAAAGAGTTATGGGATTATATGGAATATATGTCTATCGAGGGCACTATCGATAAATCCGATCTTTCCCTGGTGCTGTTGACCGATAGCGAAGATGAAGCGATGCAGCATATAGGGAAAACCTACGTCAAGAGTAATTATAAGGTGAAGCCGAGGAAGAGGTTGTGGTGGTTGTTGGAGAAAAGGTAGTTCAAGAAGTTCAATAGGTTCCATTTTGTTCAATAGGTTCCAGAGGGCCTACTAGTTGGGGAGAGTTTGAGGTTTAAAAGTTTAAGGGTTTAAGGTTCTTAAGTGGAACTTTTCTTTTGATTTGGCCACTTCATATTTCAGTTCTCTGCAGTTAAAATATATCACCAAACATATGGTCAGCTTTTAATCAAACAGCAACACTTCAGAACCTTAAACTCTTGAACTTTGAACTTTTAAACCTCAAACTCTCCCCAACTAGTAGGCCCTCTGGAACTTATTGAACCTATTGAACTTCTTAAAGAACCTCCCAAACTTTCCTACCTTTGCAAAATGCAATTCTCCTCCCATTAATGAAAACAAGTCAATGAGTTCGCCAAATTACCAGGCATTGGTAAGAAGACGGCTTTGAGACTGGTATTGCATTTATTGAAGATGGATGCAGAGAAAGTGGTGGCATTTGGTGAAACGGTGATTAAGATGCGTCAGGAGATCAAGTTTTGCCAGCGTTGCTATAATGTTTCGGATGCCGATATCTGTTCCATCTGCTCAAATAGCATGCGCCGACCAGAATCGATTTGCGTGGTGGAGTCAATCAGGGATGTTATTGCTAATACAAATGCCAACCGTTCAACGTTTTTACCATGTATTGGGCGGTATCATATCTCCTTTAGACGGTGTGGGTCCCGACCAATTGACCATCGAAGCCCTTGTTAACAGGGTTATTAAGGAGAAGACGGAAGAAGTAATATTTGCGTTAAACCCTACTATACAAGGAGATACCACTATCTACTATATCCAGAAAAAGCTTCAGTCTACCGGGGTTAGAATCACCACCATTGCCAGAGGTATCGCCTTTGGAGGAGAACTGGAGTATGCCGATGAGCTGACCCTTGGCCGTAGCCTTCAAAACCGTATGCCGGTGGAAAGCTATGTATCTCATCGTTAAGCCGTTCAGGGCTTTGATTTTACCCACCATATGATTCGTGTAACTTTGCAACGTCTGCAGGCGGATTTGTTTATTGTTCAGCCTGCTGCCGTGGGGAATATGAACTAATAAGCGTCCGGGAATCACTCCGCCTGGGTTTCTACGTTTAACAGTTCACCCTCCACTTTACCATTTGATGTAAGTATCCCTTTTTGCGGGAGTAAGATTTGCCGCGTTTTCATACCAATGGAGACTGTTGAACTCAAAACAATTGTAATGGATATCAGAAAAGAATTAGAAAAGCGTATACTGGTGATTGATGGTGCCATGGGTACTATGATTCAACGTTATAAGCTGACGGAGGCAGATTATCGTGGTGAACGCTTTAAAGACTGGCCAAGTGATGTAAAAGGTAATAACGACCTTTTGTGCATCACTCAACCGCATATCATACGCGAAATACATTCGAAGTATCTGGAAGCGGGTGCCGATATTCTGGAAACAAATACATTCAGCAGTACGGTTATTGCAATGGCCGATTATGGTATGCAATCACTGGCCTATGAATTGAATGTTGCCGCAGCGCAATGCGCCCGCCAGGCTATCGATGCATTCATTGCTACTCCGGCAGGTAGGGAAGAACAGCTTTTGTTGCAGGTGCTATTGGTCCATTGAATAAGACATTGTCTTTATCGCCAGATGTAAACAATCCTGGTTTCAGGGCAGTGACTTTTGATGAAGTGGTAGAAGCTTATTATGAGCAAGTGAAAGGATTAGTAGATGGTGGAGCTGATCTGTTATTAGTGGAAACTATATTCGACACATTGAATGCAAAGGCTGCTATTTACGCTATCAAGAAATATTTCAGGGATACAAAGAAGCCATCTCTTCCAATAATGATCAGTGGTACTATCACTGATGCATCGGGTAGAACGCTAAGCGGACAAACCGGAAACTTTCTATACATCTGTAGCGCATGCCAAACCAATTAGTGTTGGACTGAATTGTGCATTGGGTGCGAAAGAAATGAGACCGCATATTGAAGAGTTGTCGCAATTGGCCAGTTGTTATGTTTCTGCTTATCCTAATGCTGGTCTTCCAAATACGATGGGTGAGTACGATGAAAATCCGGAGGACACTGGGCATTATCTGGAAGAATGGGCTAAGGAAGGTTGGGTGAATATTGTGGGTGGATGTTGTGGTACCACCCAGATCATATCAAGCATATCGCGGATCATGCAAGGGCAGCAAGCGGCACCAGTTGTTGAGACGGTTTACTAAGATAGAGTTGTAGAAAAGTAGTAGTGAAAGAGAATTTGAGGAAATTGTATTACTATGGAAAGTAATACAACAGAAAGAGTAGAGGTTCACTTAACAATTGTGGATGTGGCAATAAAGGTTCATAGAGAATTAGGTCCTGGGTTGTTGGAAAGTGTTTATATCAAGTGCTTTGCGTTGGAGTTGGCAGATAGAGGTATTCCGTTTCAAAAGCAACAATTGGTGCCAATAATTTTTGGAAAGCATGTGATTGATGATGGCTTGCGACTAGATTTACTAGTTGATGATTTGGTAATTGTGGAGTTAAAGGCGCAAGAAAATTATCATCCGGTTTGGGAGGCACAATTGCTAAGTTATCTCAAGTTATCAGGTATAAGGCTTGGTTTTTTAATAAATTTTCATGTGCCGTTGATGAAGAAGGCTATAAAAAGAATGATTCTCTGATTTTTTGCGAACCACGAAGTCACAAAGAATTACATGTCATTTTCTTAGTATCCTTAAGTCTTAAAGTGGTTTTGAAGAGTATTTGAACCACGAGAGTACAAAGTACACAGGAACACAAAGAGAGTCCTGAGTTTGCAGAGTTTGAATAGGTGGTAACAATAAGGAGTCCCTTCGTGTCTCTTAGTGTCCTTAGGGCCTTAGTGGTTCAGAAAAGGAGAAGAACCACGAAGTCACAAAGCACACAAAGGAACACAAAGAGAGTCCTGAGTTTGTAGAGAGTGAGTAGGTGGTAACAATAAGGAATCCCTTCGTGTCTCTTGGTGTCCTTGAAACCTTAGGGAATCCCTTACACGAAGGAACACAAAGAGAGTCACTGAGTTTGATGAGATTGAGTGATGTACCCTTGGTGCCTTAATGGTTCAAAAAAATTAAACAATTAGATTTTCAATAAACAAGAAAGTAAAAGGCTTATAAACAGAATAATAAATGTCAAGTATTAAACCATATCTCAGACTTGCAGGATTAGAACCATTGGTGGTTAGACCTGAAACAGATTTTACTGAATATCGGAGACTTTACCAATGTTACCGGTTCAAAGAAATTTGGGCTTGTAGAGATAATGATGAAGAAGCATTGAGTGTTGCAAGGCAACAGGTAGAGAGCGGTGCGCAGGTGCTGGATGTGAATATGGATGATGCACTTTTGGATGGTGTGCAGGCAATGACTACATTCCTCAATCTCTTACAAAGTGAACCGGATATAGCCCGTATCCCGATCATGATCGACTCTTCAAAATTCGAGATAATTGAAGCGGGATTGAAATGTGTTCAAGGGAAATGTATCGTAAACTCTATTTCCATGAAGGAAGGAGAGGAGAAGTTCATTCAACAGGCTATCATTTGTCAGTCGTATGGTGCTGCTGTGATAGTGATGGCATTCGATGAAAAAGGACAAGCCGATACAAAAGTCATAAGGTGGGAAGTTGCCACCAGAGCTTATAAGATATTGACAGAGCAGATTGGTTTTGATCCTCAGGATATCATTTTCGACCCGAACATATTTGCGATAGCAACTGGTTTGGAAGAACATAATAATTACGGAGTAGATTTTATTCAGGCTACCAAAGAAATAAAAGCTCTGATGCCGCTGATCAAAGTGAGTGGCGGTGTAAGTATCCTTTCTTTCTCATTCCGTGGTAATGAACATGTGAGAGAAGCCATGCATAGCGTATTCCTTTTCCATGCCATCAAAGCTGGAATGGATATGGGTATTGTGAATGCCGGACAATTGGTTGTGTATGATGAAATAGAACCGACATTAAGGGATATGTGCGAAGATGTTATCCTGAACCGCAATAACGATAACAACGAAGCCACTGAAAAACTCATCGCTTTTGCAGAAACAGTGAAAGCAAAGGGTAAGGAAGAAGTAAAGAATGATGCCTGGAGGAATAACACCGTTGAAGAAAGATTGAAACATGCATTGATCAATGGTATTACGGAATATATTGACATTGATACTGAAGAAGCCCGATTGAAATATCCAAAACCATTGGAGGTTATTGAAGGTCCGCTGATGGCCGGGATGAATGTTGTAGGTGATTTATTCGGTGCTGGTAAGATGTTTCTTCCACAGGTTGTTAAAAGCGCCCGTGTAATGAAGAAGAGTGTGGCCTGGTTAACGCCATTCATTGAAGGGGAAAAAAGAAACAACCCACTCGCTCAGCAAGGTAATGTGCCCAAAATATTGTTGGCTACCGTTAAAGGAGACGTTCACGATATCGGTAAGAATATAGTAGGTGTTGTACTGGGATGTAATGGATATGATATTGTTGACCTTGGTGTAATGGTGCCTACTGACAAAATTTTAGATACAGCTATAAAAGAGAATGCTTCCATTATAGGATTAAGTGGATTGATCACTCCTTCTCTTGATGAAATGGTGCATGTTGCCCATGAAATGAAAAGAAGAGGAATGACACAGCCTTTGTTGATTGGAGGTGCTACTACATCACGCATGCACACAGCTGTGAAAATTGCTCCTCAGTACGACAATGGCGTTGTACACGTTCTCGATGCTTCAAGAAGTGTTACTGTAGCTGGTTCATTGTTGAGTCGTGACCAAAAACAGGATTTCCTCGATAAGACTAAATCGGATTATGAAGCGTTGGCATTCGATTTCAATAACAAGAAATCAAGTAAAGAATATCTAAAGCTTCCAACAGCAAGAGCCAATAAGGTTAAGATAAACTGGGAAGGCTATGTTCCGCCTGCTCCAACTTTTACAGGCACTAAATCTTATCCTTCGGTAGACCTCTCAGTTCTTCGTGAGTATATTGATTGGACACCTTTCTTTATTGCCTGGGAACTTCATGGAAAATATCCTCAGATACTTAGCGATGAAAAAGTAGGTAAAGAAGCTACAAAGCTTTTCAATGATGCCAACCAGTTACTTGATACCATCATTAAAGAAAAGTGGCTATCTGCACAGGGGTGTAGTTGGTTTCTGGGAAGCTGCAAAAACAGCCGATGATACCATTACAGTAAAGAAATAAGCAAAACATTCAGTTGGAATTCTTGCGTCAGCAAATCAAGAAGGCGGCTGATCAACCAAATATAAGTTTGGCAGATTTCGTTCAGCCAGCAAATGCAACTACAACTGACCATATTGGTGCATTCAGTGTAACTATCAAAGGAATTGAAGAGCATATCAAGAGATTAGAAAGTCAGCACGATGATTACAACAAGATAATGCTGCAAGCACTTGCCGATAGGTTAGCAGAGGCTTTTGCCGAATACCTTCATGTAAAAGTGCGCAAGGAATTATGGGTTATGCAGCTGATGAAAAATTGAGTACGGAAGAATTAATCAAGGAAACATATGCTGGTATAAGACCAGCACCAGGATATCCTGCTTGTCCTGATCATACAGAAAAATATAAGTTATTTGATTTGTTAGGTGGTGAAGATGCTACAGGCATTCATCTCACAGAATCGCTCGCCATGTATCCTGCATCATCTGTTTGTGGTTGGTATTTCAGTCATCCGCAAAGCCAGTACTTCGGTGTCGGCAAAATTCAGGAAGATCAGTTGGTGGATTATGCAACGAGAAAGGGTCAGGATATGGAGACGGCTACAGGTGGTTGAGGCCGTTGCTGGACTAGGAGTTGTAAGTAATAAGTTTTACGTAATAAGTTTGAGCCCGAATTTTGGAGATTCCGTTATTTGTTTCGATATTTTTCACGCAAAGACGCTAAGTAAAACTGTTTTTAGGCAAGCTTCTGATTTTAATTTAAGGGGCAAAGGGTCGCTGCGCGACGAATACAAAGCTAGGAGGTCAAAAGAGAAAAAAGAGAATACAATACCATAAATTGAACAGCTTAATATTCAAAGTCGTTTATTCTCTTTTTTCTCTTTTGACCTCCTAGCTTTGTATTTCTATTATCTACTACAGTAAAGATGTAAAATCATTCAAGAAATACTCGAAATTCGGGTTCAAACTTATAACGTAGAACTTAAAACGTACAACTCTATTTCGCTATTTGACACTCACTACATGCTTCAACGAATTGTATCCCGTTGCTTCTTCCCAAACTCCTTCATTAGCAAACTGAATACTATAAGCTGGATTGTTTCTTAAGCTTTGGTATTCATCTGGCATATTGATAAATAATTCATAATTCCCTTTAGAAATAGATGCTGGTAACTTGAATGTTTGTGATAGTTGAATGGATCCACTAAACCAACGCTGGATTTGCGTATTGAAATTTAAGGTGTATACTTTTTTTGTTTCTGTATTTCGTAAGATTAACAGTACTGGTCTTGGATTGAATGGGGAGGAATAGCCTCTGTTTACTATTTTCAATTTTACAGAAAATTGATCAGTAGATTTAAGTGAAGAAGGTAAGCTGGCTTCCTGTAATACAAAACGATAACCCAGTCGTTGTTTGATACTTTTCATACAGCCCAATGAATCCCAATCATTATTCACCTGATTATTGTAAGCTGCATTGAGATAGCTATAATGCATGGCAGCCATTTCTGTTTCTGCATGCCCGATGGGTTCGCAATCGTTTTGCGGACTGAAAGCATCATCGCATGTTTCGCCACCAACAGGGGTGAACTTGCTATCGCTCATTACATATTGTCGAAGACTAATATTAGCTGTATCCCTTTTGCTTATTGAATTGCCATAATCGTAAAAAGTACCATAGTCATCGTTACTGGCAAGAAAGCAATCGTTGTGAAATCCAATTCTGGCCGCATCTGTTTTTGAAAAGGCAATACTGTTTTTTATAGGTGAAGAATTTACCTTGGCATGCACACCGTATAAGTATCGTTGTTTTATTTGAGGTGTTCTCACTTGCACCATCCTGTTTTTGGGAATGGCATCTAATAGCGCTTTCAGGAAGGCGTTTCTCATACTCCAACTGCTATCAGATATAACACCTGCTCCTTCAGAGCTTCCTGATCCGAAATAATCGGTATAATAGTTTTCGCCCCAGATACCTACAAATCCCTGTTGCAATACAGCAATGATATCGGCATTCTTATGTAGAAGTGGTTTTAGTTGTTGGATATGTTTCATTACAATATTGAACGGGGCATCGCCATAAGGCGGACAAATTCCGCCATCATCTTTACAATCGCCGCCATGCGATTTATTTATATAGGCAAAGCGGAGGATGATTTTCATTCCGGCTTTTCTTACTATATCGAAATCGTTTTGAAGATTTTTAAGGAATTCGACTGATAATACCTTGTTTTTAAAAGTATCCAGTTCGTATGCCTTATAAATAAGGCTTGGAGCTATTGCATATGTTGCCCTTTGTAATTTTTGTGGTTGAGTGCGATAGTTCAGTAGTCTTTCCAGTGAAAGTGGCGTAAAGTTGCTTGCTTTTGTTTCTATAGGAATATAGAACCCCCGCTCCGGATTGCGGATATCTTCTGTGCTTTCACGGTAGTTAATAATTGTGAATTGGGCTTTACTTTTCCCAAAAAATAATAGCAGTGTAAGAACAGGCAGTATAATTTTCATAAAAAAGCATGAGATGTAAAGATGGTGAAAGTTTAGGTATGAGTTGCAGGTATTATGTTATAGGGTAGTTTTTGACATTCGTTTTTAACCGCAGAGACGCGGAGACGCAGAGATGTATTTCCCTGCATCTCCACGTCTCTGCGGTTAAATGTATTCGTTTCTCAAAAATCTTTGCAAAATTCGGGTCAAACTTAGAACGTATAACTTATTACTTAAAACTTCCAATTGTTTTATCTTTGCCACGCAAATCGCAATTATATGTNTTGGAAGTTTTAAGTAATAAGTTATACGTTATAAGTTTGACCCGAATTTTGCAAAGATTTTTGAGAAACGAATACATTTAACCGCAGAGACGTGGAGATGCAGGGAAATACATCTCTGCGTCTCCGCGTCTCTGCGGTTAAATGTATTCGTTTCTCAAAAATCTTTACAAAATTCGGGTCAAACTTATAACGTATAACTTATTACTTAAAACTTCCAATTGTTTTATCTTTGCCACGCAAATCGAAATTATATGAAAAGGTTTATCATTACCCTTGTAACGCTAGTATTACTGATTTCAATGGCGCCAGTTCAGGCCCAGAATGCCCCTAAGAAGAAGAAAAACCAATGGTATTTCTCATGGGGATATAATAAGGAATGGTATACCCGTAGTACTGTAAGGGTAAAGCAAGAGGCGCTTGGGAATGATTATCAAATGGTAAAAGTAAGGGCAGAAGATCATCCGGGTTGGGATGAAGGCCTTTTCTCAAAGGCTCTTACTATTCCTCAATATAACTACCGCCTTGGAGTATTTTTCAATGATAAACGTGATCTGGGATTTGAAATAAACTTCGACCACACTAAATATCTGATTCGTGATGGACAGATGGTGCATGTGAAAGGTAAATTAGGTGGACGTAACGTGGATACCACGGTAAATTTTTCAAAGAGCAATGGCTATTATTATTATCTGAATAATGGCGCTAATTTTCTTCTATTCAATATCGTTAAGCGCTGGCATTTCTATGATAATAAAAAGCAGAATGTGCGTATGGACTTTCTTGGGAAAGCCGGTATTGGTCCTTTAGTGCCACACGTTGAAAACAGGCTCTTTGGTGTAGCCAACAATCCAGATTTTCAGTTAGGCGGTTGGAATATGGGAGCAGAAGGTGCCCTGCGTTCTACTTTCTTCAAACATATATATCTTGAATTTGCAGGTAAGCTCGATTATGCCCGTTATTCTCATCTTCATATGGCGGCAGGTGGTTCGGGAAGGCAGGCGTTTGGAACGGCGGAGTTTATCTTGAGTCTTGGCATTACGATGTAATTGGCCTTTGAGTGGTTCAATAAGTTCAATAGGTTAAAAAGTTCCCCCGACGCGTCGGGGGGAACTCCGAAATGGATTTATTGCCATACCCGGATGAGTTTTTCACGCAAAGCCGCAATGTTTTTTCTTTAAAGTGAAACTCACTGATTTTAATTTAAGGGGCAAAGCGTCGCTTCGCGACGAATACAAATACATTTAAAATCAGATATCTTCTACTGCGTCTCCGCGTCGCTGCGGTTAAAAATGAGTTGAGATTCCATGCTGCTACCTTTGGTAGTAATTCTCAAATTTTCAAATCATCAAATTTTCAAATTCCTACAGGTTCACATCAATCTCATTATCCCAATTCGCTTTCACATTCAACTTTCTAATAATTGGTTTAACAAGTTCGGGCTGACGCCTTGTGCCGAAGTAATTACCGGGGTCCCAGAGGCCGTTCTTATTATCGTCGTAGAGTATGCGCATTTCGTATTCGCCAGGCACGAATAATTTTGCGTAGAATTCTTTTGTAGTGAATACATGTGAGTACACAACATTATCGCCCTGTGCCAATTGCAGTACAGGGTTTTTTGTTAGGTCAAGATTCATGAAACGTAAGCGAACCATTCCATATGTTGAGGCCTTCTTGGAACTGAATGTGAGTGTATCATTCTTCAATAACTGACGGCCTGAAGTATCTGTTGCAAATGTTTTATCAACTAATAAGTAATACTTGCTGTTCTCTGTCCAGTTATATTGTAAAGTAAGTTTTGTATTGCTTGTATCTTTTGTAATTGAGTATCCTTTTATTGGATTGAATTTATCGTCCAGGAACTGGATTTTAGAGGAATCGAATTCTTTGAGAGGAGCTACTTTGAAAGTAAAGGTCAACGGTTTCAGCAGGTCCTGCTCTCCATTATCCAGATTTGTTTCAAATCGTAAACGTTTATCGGCTGCAGCAGCGGCTGCTGCTTTTGCTGAAGTGGGACGTGTTGAAGAGGAGCTAGGTTTTTCAATTCTCTTTTTTGCATATGCATAAAGTACAAAACCGGTAGTGTCATTTGCTGATACTGGCTCTTCTTTGAATGCGAATAGCTTTGTAGAGTCCTGATATCTTCTTTGTCCCCCTTCATCTTTAAGGGCGTACAAATAATATTGGGTGTTTTTCGGTAGGTTGTGAAACTGAAACTGCCCCTTGTTATCCAGTCTTGTTACATATCTCGGCATATCCTTATATACTGTCGAGTCTTCATTCTTCACATGTAACACTGCAAACAAAGTACTATCTGATTTACCGTTTTCGGCGAGTATAACCTGTCCACTAATAATACCATCATCTAATGTAGGACCAGTAGAGAAAGCATATCTGAAATTCTTCATCACATTACCTTCATTCACGTCTTTTATTGAATTGCCAAAATCATACGTATAGGTAGTATTCGGCTCAAGTGTATCTTTTATAGTAATGGTTACTGTCCTTAATTTACTTTCAACCTGAGGCGGTGTTTTTGGAGATGGAGAAATTAGGAGGTTTTGAGTTACATTGTCGAGCTGAACAAACTCATCAAATACAATTGTTATTTTCTCTCCAGTGAAATTGGTTGAAGAATCGGCTGGACGGGCGGCAATAAGAACAGGGGGCAGCGAGTCTTTAGCACCACCGAGAGGAGGAGCCATATTGGCGCAGCCTGTTTGTACCATCCATTGGGGAGCCAACAATAGCAATAACGCCAGGGCCGACAGAAGCGAACGGGTATGTAATCGTGTAATCATTTACGAGGCGCAAACTTACAATTAATGAAGGCAACAATTTCCCAATAATCCTATAAATCTTTAGAAACCGGTTTCCGGTTCTTCATCATTGATTTCGTGAAGGGCGATGGCCATATTATTGGTTTTCACGAACTGGCACCAATGGCAGTCATCACTTCCGCAGCCGGTATAGAATTCCCGGTTTTGGATCTTATGCCAAACTGTAGTCAGTTGTTGTTTTACAGTTTCAATATCGGCCGGCTGAATTACAACTTTCTCCCTTCTGTAATTCTTTTTCTTGTCGGGCTCTATGAAATCGAACTCCGTACTCACTACTTTCCAGTCTTTCTGCTGATAATTATCAACGAGTATCTTATAGAAAACGGCCTGTCTCCAATAATCACCTCCATTAGGATCTTTTTCATGAGGTGGTTTTAATTTCGCTAATGCCTTATCAGGATCGCCGGTTTTATAGTCAACCACATTCACTGATTTGCCATCAAATTCTAGTTTGTCGAGTTTTCCTTTCACTGGTACACCATTCACTACCACATTTCTGATACTTCTTTCTATGGCAACGATAGTGTTAAACTCTTTTATGTACTTGTCGTAATAGTTAGAAAGTACTTCTTGTCCATATTCCTGACGGCGGTTGAATTGTTCCTGTGTGAAACTCTCCCGATGCCTGTGCAGGTACCATTCGAAATCGCCTATGAATACGTCTTTGGAAGGAAATTTCTCTTTTCCATTATCCTGCATTTTCCGGAACAATTGTTCCAATGCATAGTGGACTGCAGAGCCAAATTCGGTGGCTTCGTTTTTAGGTGATGGAATTCTTACGAGGTTCTTGAAATAAAATTCTAATGGACATTTAAGATAGTTGTTCAGGGCTGTAACGTTCATCACAAATTTATCGAGTAATGGGTCGATGAAGGCGGCTTCCACTTTTTCAATTTCCGGGGCTGTGGCTTCATTGAATAAGAGAGAGCTGAATTCAGTTATCTGATCATTACTGATAAATACTTTTTCTATCGGAATCTCATGTTGATCTTGTATTTCTGCAATAAACATGGAAGGCTCCAATTCTTTTCCATCTTGTCTGAAACGGCTGAAAGAAATCATAAGGTGTTGTTCTGCCCTGGTAAGTGCCACATAGAACAATCTCCTGAGTTCTTCTTCATCTTTATGAACAGGAGCCGATGTGAACATGGTATCTGGAAGTGTATATCCTCCACCTGGTTTTCTTTTCTTCTCCCAGAAACCAGCATTACAGCCGGCAAAGAAAACATATTCAAATTCCAATCCCTTTGAACCGTGAGCTGTAAGAAGATTGACTCCTTTATCACTTCCGCTTACTTGTACTAAAGGCAATGCAATGCCTTCTTTCTTCATGAGATCAAAAACAGCCACAATCTCTTTCAATGATAGTAATGGATTGCGACGGGTTTCTTCACGTATAAAATCAAAGAGGGCAGTAAGTAGCTGTAGCTGACTGTGTTTCTCAGCACTTTGCATAATGTCGGCCAAGATGCCTGCTTCTCTCAATATGCTTTCGAATAATTGCTGCAAAGTAAGATTGTACACATCGCTTATCCATTTCTCCAATAAGTGGGATGCTTTCTTTAATCCTTCATGGATCCCAGTTGAGAAAAGATCTTTTGGAGGTGCAATTGATTTCTCATGCATCAACCGGCGAAGAGATGTCCTGTTTTCTCCAAACTGCCTCTCTGCAACTTCAACGCTGAGTTTTGCAATTTCAATTGGAGGAATCCGGAACCAGGATGCATGTAGTAACTCGAAAAGCATTTCATCGCCTCCATAGGGAGTATCTACTTCAGCAGCGAGATAGGTAAGTATCAGAATAATCTTTTGAGATAATGGCTGCTCCAATATATTCTGATTACGCTTGCTATAAAACGGGATAGTTAACAGTTGAAAATACTGAGCTAGTTCTTCTCCATACTTATTTTCTTTATAGATGATACCGATTCTTCCAGGAGCCACTCCCTGAGCTATCAGTTCCCTAACTTTAGAAACGATACCGATCATTTCCATCCGCTGTGTTTCATATTCCTGGAGAACTGCCGGTAGGGTGATCAGTTTCTTTTCAGCATGGGCTGCTTTTAATTCCTTACTTAAACCATCGAGTTGGTTGACAAGTCTTTCCTGGTTACGGTTGATCAATGATTTTGAAACATCGAGCAGAGGTTGGGTGGAACGATAGTTTTGTGTGAGAACAACAGTAAGAAGATGCTCCTTATACCTGTTTGCCAGTTGCAACATATTCTCTACGTTAGCGCCCTGGAAACGATAGATACTTTGGTCGTCGTCGCCAACCACAAATACATTCGGTTTTTCCCAGAAATTGATCAGTAGTTCAACAATACGGTTCTGGGTACCACTGGTATCCTGATATTCATCCACCAAAATGTATTGGTATTGTTCCTGATAATTGGAAAGTAGGGAAGCGTTTTCTTCGAAAGCTTTTATCACCCAATTGATCATGTCGTCGAAATCGTATCGGTTTCGGCTACGCATCAACTTTTGAAACTTTTCAAATTCATTGACAGCTGCACGAAGTTTTTCGGTTTTAGCTGCTTCTTCTTCAATCTTATCGGTACGTACATCCCCTTTCTTGAATTCCTTTACAGCCCGTTTTGCTATATACTCATCTCTTGTAGGAAGGTCGGCCAGGTATTCGTCTATTTTCTGGTTTATATATTCTGGCGTCCAGCCTTCCCTTTTCATGGTGCTGAACAGTTGCTTCAGGTTATTGACTTCAAAGTAAACATCACCCCTGTATCTTTTCAAGGGGTGGTTCTTTGGGAAATTATCGATCAGTTCTTTTAGTAGTTCAATGCTTTCCAGTTCTGAAATGGGATCGAGGGCGGTCTTTTCAAATAACGATAGGTTTTCCTGGATAATATCATTGCAAAAAGCATGGAAAGTATAGAGATTCACTTTGTAGGCATCCGGTCCAATGAATTGGAGCAGCCTTTTCCGCATGGCCACCACTCCGGCTTCAGTGTAGGTAAGACAAAGAATATTTTCGGGCTGGGCGTCGGTGTCGATGAGGATCTTACCGATACGGCTTGCCAGAATCTGAGTTTTTCCGGTACCCGGGCCAGCAATCACCAAAACAGGGCCTTCAATAGTGTTGACAGCCAATTGTTGTTGTTCATTCAGTTTCTCGAATTCGGCTATAAATTTCTGGGTCAGTTTCTCCCTGTTCAGGTTCATACTTCAAAGATACTGAATCGGCTTTTTCGGGCTTTTGCCTATTATAAGCCCGTAGTTTTTGGCAGAAGCCAGTTTTCCAATAAAGGGAAACACTTAGCAGTTGATAATTAGTAACTTAGGCATCTGAAAATCAGGCGGTTTTAATTAGGGAAACTTTCTTTTTTTGGGAATAATTCAGGGGCTCGGGTCGTTATAGTAGGGTTAAGAATCCTAAATATGAAAAACCATAACAATCTGAAGATATTCATCTTAGAAGATGACACCTGGTACGGCTCCATGCTTCAGCATTATCTTTCTCTCAATCCCGATTTTGAAGTAAAGCGTTTTGAAAACGCGAAAGACTTTTTCAGTCATATGTATGAGCAGCCCGATGTGGTTACCCTGGACTATTCTATGCCCGACATGGATGGTGCTGAGGTATTGAAAAAGATAAAGGAAGCGCATCCGGGAATTCAGGTAATTATCATTTCTGGTCAGGACGATGTAAGTACAGCCATCAATCTTTTGAAGGGTGGTGCTTTTGATTATATAGTGAAGGATGATGATACGAAAGACCGTATCTGGAATTCATTGATGCATCTGAACGAGATCAATGTATTGAGGAATGAGGTGGAACAATTAAAAGAACAAGTAGGAAAGAAATATGATTTCTCGAAATTCCTGATTGGCAAGAGTGAATCTATTGAAAAGGTATTTGCCTTAATTGAAAAAGCTTCGAAGAGTAATATTACAGTCTCTATTACAGGAGAAACGGGTACAGGTAAAGAAGTGGTTGCAAAAGCCATCCATTATAATTCTGATAAGCATAAGAAACCATTTGTAGCGGTGAATGTGGCAGCTATTCCAAGAGAATTGATTGAAAGTGAATTATTCGGTCATGAGAAGGGAGCTTTTACAGGTGCAGTAACAAGAAGGATTGGAAAGTTTGAGGAAGCTTCAACGGGCACTTTATTTCTTGATGAAATTGGTGAGCTGGATATCAATCTTCAGGCTAAATTATTGCGTGTTCTACAGGAGAGGGAGATCACAAGAGTGGGAGGTAATGAAGTGGTACCAGTGAATGTGCGCATAATTGTGGCAACCCATCGAAACATGTTAGAAGAGGTACAAAACAAGCGCTTCAGAGAGGACTTGTATTATCGTTTAATAGGATTGCCAATACAATTGCCTCCACTTCGGGAGAGAGGTAACGATATACTTTTATTAGCAAAACATTTTATTGAAGGATTTTGTAAGGAGAACAATTCTGAAAAGAAAGTTCTTTCAACAGAATCGCAGCAAAAATTATTGTCATATCCTTTCCCCGGAAATATACGTGAATTGAAATCTGTTATGGAATTGGCTGTAGTGATGTCGGATGGCGATACTATTTTGCCGGAGCATATAACAGTGAATACCTCTACCTCGGTTAATAACCTGATGAGTAAGGAGAAATCGTTAAAAGAATATGAGATACAGATCATCCAGCATTTTCTCGATAAATATGATAAGGATGTTTTGTTGGTTGCCAAAAAACTAGATGTAGGCAAGTCAACTTTATACCGGATGATACAGGCAGGAGAATTGAATACAGACAAATAAAGTTGGTATGAAAGGAATTGTTTTCACAGGACTGCTAGAGATGGTAGAAAAGCGTTTTGGCTATGTAGTAGCCAATGATATCATCATAAAATCAAATCTGCCATCGGAAGGAGTATATACTTCAGTAGGGACTTACGATTATAAGGAAATGCAATCGTTGGTAAAACAACTGTCGGTTGAAACAGGTCTATCTGGCAATGAATTATTAGAAGCCTTCGGTACTTATTATTTTGAAAAGCTGGCTGCAAAGGCTGTTGATTTGTTTTCTGTTTCAGATGGACTTTTCGTTTTCCTGTCAAAAGTTGAGACTTATATACATCCGGAAGTGCTGAAGCTATATCCAGACGCTCAACTCCCGACGTTCGTAATAGAAGAACATACGGAGAACAGAATATTGATGTTATATCAATCAAAAAGAAGGATGGAGTATTTCGCATTTGGCCTGTTAAAAGGTGCCATCAGTTATTTTGGTGAAACAGCTGAGGTAAGCATGGAGGGAAAGGGAAACGGGGATACATTATTTATAATCAGCAAGAAATAGTTGAATGGATCTGAAGCAACAAATACAGGCATTAGAGCAGATTCTCGAAAGGGAAAGAAGGGCCAGGATGGCTTCAGAGCAACTTATTGAGGAAAAGGCCACAGAGTTATATTCAATACACAGGGAAGTAATAAAGTTGAATTCAAAACTTGAGCAACTGGTTGCTGAACGAACTGAAGATTTGACTTTAAAGAATGAAGGATTGCAGGTTGCAACCAACCGCCTGGCATTACTGATTCAGAATCTTCAATTTGCTGTATTGCTTGAAGATGAGTACAGGAAAATTGTGATGGTTAACCAGCGGTTTTGTGATCTGTTCATGACACCGGTGGCACCGGAAAAACTGATTGGGGCTGATTGTGCAGAAGCGGCAGAAGAAACAAAAGAATTATTTCAGGATTCAGAAACATTCATTGAGAGAGTTGACAGATTGCTGGAAGACCGTCAGCCTTTTTTGAATGAGGAATTGCATTTGAAAAATGGCAAGGTGATATTACGCGACTTCATTCCTATTTGGAGTCAGGGAAAATATCAGGGACATCTATGGATTTATAATGATGTTACTGAAAAACGGATGGCCGAATTAAAATTATCGGAGCAACGCCAATTTTATGAGAACATATTGAATAGTATACCAGCAGATATTGCCGTATTCAATAATCAACATCAATATCTTTTTGTAAATCCGGTTGGCATAAAAGATGATGCCCTGCGTGAATGGATTATTGGCAAAACAGATGAAGATTATTGCAGGATGCGGGGTAGGGATTTAGGATTGGCAAAAGACAGGAGCCAACTATTCAATAAGGTTATGAAAGAAAAGAAGCAAGTGGAATGGGAAGAAAGATTATTGAATAAAGAAGGGGAAGTTGGCTATTTCTTACGGAAATTCTTCCCTGTTTTGGATGCTTCAGGGGAAGTTGAATTATTGATAGGTTATGGGGTTAATATAACAGAGAGAAAGAAATGGGAGCAGGAAGTTGAAAGAAGTGAAAAGCGATACCGCGACCTTTTTGATTATAGTCAGGCATTGATTTGTACCCACGATATGGATGGGGTTTTTATAAATGTTAACCCTGCTATAAGTGAATTGATGGGTTATGCGCCTGGTGAGATGATTGGAAGGAAGATAGAAGAGTTTATTCCTTATGATGAAAAGGGTCTTTTTAAGACATTGTATCTTGATGTTATAAATGAAAAGGGTAAGGCCGAAGGGGTATTCAGGGTATTAAGTAAGGAGGGAAAGAAATTGTATCTCTTATTCAAGAACTATAAGATGGAGGAATATGGTTCCGACCCTTATATAATTGGATTCTCACAGGATATTTCGGAAATGATAGCAGCAGAGAAGGAGTTAAGGGTGGCAAAGAAAATAACAGAAGAATCGGCAAAAGCCAAGGAAGTATTTCTTGCTAATATGAGCCATGAAATACGTACGCCTATGAACGGGGTGATGGGAATTGCTGGATTATTAGGGAAAACTTCATTAGATGAAGAACAACGTAATTACCTTCGCCTAATACAAGAGTCGGCCAACAACCTTTTGGTGATAATAAATGATGTTCTTGATCTTGAAAAGATCATCATGGGTAAACTTCAGCTGGAAAACTTAGCATTTTCTCTTCCTGAAAGAATTGAGATGTGTGTTCAGTCGTTTACTTATAAAGCTGAGGAGAAAGGACTTACTTTGCTGTATAAGAATTTCTGTAAAGATGAGTTTGCCGTTATAGGGGATCCATATCGTATCAATCAGGTAATGAATAATCTGATAAACAATGCGATTAAATTTACAGATAAAGGGTCTGTGCTTGTTGAAACAAGATTAAAGGAAAGGCATGAGAGTAAGGTATTCATTGAATTCATTGTCAATGATACTGGAGTAGGTATACCGGAAAATAAACAGAAAGAGATTTTCGAGCCTTTTGTACAGGCAAGCAGTTCGGTATCAAGGTTACATGGCGGTACAGGTTTAGGATTAAGCATATGTAAGGACCTGATTAATATGATGGGAGGAGAATTGATGGTTGATAGTTTAGAAGGTAAAGGGTCGACATTTCATTTTGTTCTTCCATTTGAAATAAGTTCAATGATTCCAAACACACAAAAGATTCCTGATCACATGGACTATAAAAGTCTGGGAAATAGAAAAATATTGGTTGCAGAGGATGTTGAGTTGAATCAATTCTTAGCTAAGCATATTTTAGAGTCATGGGGCTTTGAAGTAGTGCTGGCTAATAATGGATTGGAAGCTGTTGAAAGGGTGAAAGCTGAAAATTTTGATTTGATATTGATGGATATCCAGATGCCTGAAATGGATGGCATTGCTGCAACTGAAGCCATTCGAAAACTGGAGGATGTAAAAAAAGCCTCTTTGCCAATCGTAGCCCTAACTGCTAATGTTCTCAAAGGGGATAGCGATAAGTACCTGCGTGCAGGTATGAACGATTATCTGGCGAAACCTTTTGATGAGTCAAAACTATTTGTTGTTATTTCCAAGAACCTGCAAGAAGCAGGAGTAGAGATTCAGTCGGCAAATCAAACAACACAAAAAATCAGTAACATGGAAACTATTCAGAAATTGTATGACCTGGCAATGGTAGAAACCATATCGGGAGGAGATAAAGCATTTGTAAAGAAAATGGTTCAATTGTTTATCGACACCATTCCTCAAACAATGCAGGATATGGAGAAAGCAGCTGCCAGTGAACAATGGGAGGCTACCGGAAAATTGGCGCATAAAATGAAATCAACGATTGATTCCATGGGAATTGTTTCATTGAAAGCTGAAATAAGGACACTTGAGGCTAACGGGAAGGCCAGCGAATCTGTCGATCAGATTCCGGGTCAGGTGCAACATATTAATGAGGTATTGGGAAAATGCATAGAGCAGATAAAAAAAGACTTCGGTTTGTAAACTCTATTGTCGTTAGTTGGTTATAGTAGCATATCTATCAATTATGGCAGTCTATTCTTTCCAAACCGTACAAAAAATACCTATTAGTCTTGAAAAAGCCTGGGAATTCTTCTCAAATCCAGCTAATCTGGCAACCATAACTCCTCCGGGTATGGAGTTCACTACTATTTCTAAATTCCATGGTCCGGTAATGTATCCCGGCCAGTTAATCGAATACAAGGTGAAGCCGCTGCCAGCTATTCCAATGTATTGGATGACAGAGATTACACATGTAGAGCCCCTTAAATATTTTGTGGATGAGCAGCGCTTTGGTCCATATAGTTTATGGCATCATCAGCATCATTTCCGTGCAGTAGAAGGAGGTGTTGAAATGACAGATATTGTTCATTATAAGGTACCTGGGTGGTTTATTGGAGATATTGCGAATTCCCTTTTTGTTGCAAATAAGCTGAAATCTATTTTTGATTATAGGTTTAAGAAGGTGGAGGAGTTGTTTGGTTTCATGCCCAAAGCTTGATATTAATATATTTCACCGCAGAGACGCTGAGACGCAGAGGAATACCCTGCGTTCAGCGTCTCTGCAGTTAAAAAATCTAAAGCTGAGGCTACGTACATATTTTTCTAACAAAATGATAATCAACTTAATAGGCAATTACACCCTGCTCCTCTCCACAAGCCGTTAAAATGATGTAATATTGTGCCCCCAATAGCCCCGAAAAGGCAGGGGATTTACGTATGAAATTCTACAATTTATTAATTCGTTTCAGGCTTCATTTGGGAATCGTTCTCATTGCTCTTGGTATTGCGGTAAATGTTTGGAGCAGTTTCTGGCCCGCTTTTCCAGCGTACCTGATTGGTGTGATATTGATTGCAGGCCATTTTTTTATTGGACCGCTCCGTTTAATTCAGGAACATATTGAAAATGGTGATACCGAAGGCGCTGAAAAAGTTCTTAACTCTATCAAATACCCAGGCCTGTTATATAAACCTGTTCGTTCTGCTTATTATACTGTAAAAGGGCAAATGGCAATGATGCGTCAGGATTTTGATGGTGCAGAAAAGATGATGCAGAAGGGTCTTGATCTTGGAACTCCAATGAAAGAAGTTAAAGGAGCCAGTTTGTTACAGATGGGAATGATCTCAATGCAGAAAGGAAATTTCAAACAAGCTGAAAGTTATATCAGACAATCCATTCGTGAAGGATTACCCGATAAAGAAAATGAAGCCGCTGCTTATTTGCAGATGTGCAATATCATGATGAATAAAAGGGAATTCCGCGCAGCAAAAGATTTCTTCCGCAAAACAAAAGCTTGTAAACCTACTAATCCTGAAATTGTGAAGCAGATTAAGGAAGTGGAGAAGTATATAAGCAGGATTCCGGGTAGACACCCGACCTTCCGCCGCGGCGGAGTAGGCTAGGTCGACCACACTTATAAACTATAAGTAGCACTATTTATAAAGAGAAGGCCGAAAGTTTAAAACTTTCGGCCTTCTCTTTATAAATAAATCTAACTGCCAATAATTATTATTTTCGACCTAGCCTACTCCGCCGCGGCGGAAGGTCGGGGGGGCTACTTCAACTCCAATACCACCACAGAAAGCTTCGGTATTGTAATCACTAAATCATTTCCTTCTTTCTTTGCACCAGTAAAAGTAGCTGGTTTTACCATTCCCGGTTGTTCGAAGCTGTTATAGGATGTGAAGCTATTTGCATGTAATATCTGTCCTTCAACAGTTTTCCAATTCAAATCATACAAAGAACTGCGGATAGTGATATCATTATT
Source organism: Chitinophagaceae bacterium (assembly GCA_044220885.1). Lineage (GTDB taxonomy): Bacteria > Bacteroidota > Bacteroidia > Chitinophagales > Chitinophagaceae > Endoryza. The sequence continues at coordinate 4,555 of JBGAQE010000035.1, read as the reverse complement.
CGCATCCAGATTTACGAGGCTTATATGGATAGCGCCATTAGCGTCTTGGGAAGCGGATACATTTATGGCAGGTATGCTTTGGTCACCAACTTTATAGTCGGGAGATGTGAAATTAACAGGTAGTAATTTTGCATCCTGATGAACTTTATACATGTCGAAAACATGATAGGTTGGCGTAAGCAACAATTGATTGCCTTTTGTAAGAATCAAGGCTTGTAATACATTGATGGTTTGTGCGAGATTTGCCATTCGAACCCTGTCGCTATGATTATTGAATATATTCAGGGTGCTTCCAGCAATCAATGCATCGCGTAAACTGTTTTGCTGGAATAAGAACGCGGGGTTGGTGCCAGGTTCAACATCTGTCCAAATACCCCATTCATCAACTACTAATGATACCTTTTTTGCAGGATCATATTTATCCATGATGGTGGAATGCTTTGTTACCAACTCATCCATTTTCAGGCATTTCGACATTGTAGTGAAATATTCTTTCTCTTCAAATTTTGTTGCAGAACCTTTTTTATCCCAGTTGCCAGGAAGTGTATAGTAGTGTAAGGATAATCCCCACATCATATAAGAAGGAATCCTTTTCATGATTGTTTCCGTCCAATTGAAATCCCAATCACTGGCACCTCCGGCTATTTTTTTCAGGCTTGCATTCGGATAGTCTTTACAGAAAGTAGCATAACGACGATATTGGTCGGCATAATATTCCGGTGTCATATTACCACCACAACCCCAGCTTTCATTACCAACACCCCAGAATTGTACTTTCCAGGGAGAAGGATGACCGTTTTGTTTTCTTAATTCAGTAGCGGGACTTAATCCATCGAAATTGAGATACTCAACCCATTTATTCATTTCTTCAACGGTACCACTTCCAACATTTCCGGTGATCACAGGTTCTGTTCCCAATAACTGACAGAGCTCAAGGAATTCATGAGTACCGAAGCTATTATCTTCGGTTACATTGCCCCATGTTGTATTAATCATTTTAGGGCGTTGCGCACGTGGTCCAATGCCGTCTCTCCAATGATATTCATCAGCAAAGCAACCTCCCGGCCAACGTAGGTTCGGGATTTTAATTTTTTTTAGTGCTTCAACAATGTCTAAACGTATCCTGTCTTTTCTTGCAAGAGTAGAAGTGTCGCTCACCCAAAATCCATCGTAGATACAACGTCCTAAATGTTCAGAGAAGTGACCATATATATGACGACTGATGGTAGGTGATGAAGCCTTATAAAAGATTCCTAATTTGGTTTGGCTATTTACTGAAGTGAATAGAGTGATGCAGATAATAAAGGACAGAAAGAGTTTCATAATAGCTGGTTGTTGTATTGTAAGAATGATATTTTGTTTTTATACCCAGGTAAATGGATTACCTGAAGAGATATGCTGAATTTTAAGACCAGGGAATTTTGGCTTCATCCATTGAGCTACCCATTCCATGCCAGGCTCTTCACTCACTGAATGACCTAGAATGATAAGTGCTGTTTTTGCACCAAAAGCCTTGCTGTCACGAATATATTCACCCGTTTCCCATTCGCTGATTTCACCGACAATTAATACGTCGGGGTGTTTTTCTTCTACTATACTAACTTGTGCTTTTCCGCCCCAGGCACCGGGTAACAGAGCAACTGTCTCACATTTTTGTTGAAGATTACCTAATACTCTAAGTTGTGGGATACCTAGACTTTTTTTAAGATGGGTACATAATTGCTGAAGCGTTTGTGGCGGAAGTTTCAGGATGGTCTCATCAGGATTATAATACCGCAACCATCCTGTTTTCATAGCAACTCCATACGATATGGCATCCGGTTTTAAGGCGTGGCTATAATCATGAAACCTCCATACTGTAATCTTATTCTTTTCCAGCAGAGCTGCTTTTTTCTTTACAATAGAATTATCTTTTACCCATTCCTTATCGTCTTCGTGATTGTAGAAGGTGGGTTCATGTGCAATAATGAAATTTGCTTTTAGTTTAATGGCTTGCTCTATAACAGGAAGGGTAGTGAACATGGTTGTGATGATACCAGTAACTACCATATTCCCTGATCCGCTTTTTAGTGTGTCGACAGTTGTAGCGAAGGGGGCTCCGGGTACTTCTTTTAAAATACTGTCAATGATCTCTTGTACAGTATATTCTTTCTTGAATTCCCAGCTAGAACTTCCAGTTACAGTGTCTGAAAATAAAACAGCACCACCTGCCAATGTCAAAGCTTTTTGGAGGAATTGCTTTCGGTTAACATGATTATGAGGAATTGTATTCTTGTTCACTTGCTGATTACTTTGTATTTATTGTTTTTTTGTTTCATTAGTAACTGCTACACCAACAAAAGAATCGGCGGTTCCATAATATAAAAACCATTTCCCTTTGAAAAGCACCAACCCTTCTGCAAAAGTGGTACCTGCCTGATATTGACCTGTTACCTCATGGGGTAAACTTGGTTTAAGGAAAGGTGCTTCTGAACGCGCAATCAATGTTTCCGGATGTGCCCCTTCAAATACCATTTGTCCAACAGAATACATGCCCTTGGGTAAGTCTTTTGAAGCCCTGTCATCAGTGGCGTTCTTGCCATTATAGAAAAGGTAAATTTTATCATTTATCATAACAGCTGGTGGTCCGCATTCTGTAAGATCGCTATCGAATTTTCCGTTACGTGGACGAGCAACAGCTTTTAGTTCATTATTATCATCAAGGATAGGTGACCAGTCTACGAGGTTATCGCTCCAAGCTAGATTCACGAGGTGTTCTCCCCAGTACATCCAGTATTTTCCATTGATTTTTACAGCCAATGGTTTTCCATTGACCATTTTTGTTATGATAGATCCCGACTTTGTTGCGCTATCACGGAAACGACCTTCGTGAGCTTTGGCGAATGCCGGGCCTTTCTTTTCCCAATTAATAAGGTCTTTGGAGAAAGCAATAGATAAACGAGGTACTTTATAATTCCAGGATGTATATGCAATCACGTACCATCCTTCTTCGGTTTCCACAATTCTTGGATCTTCAACTCCTCCTGGATAATCAAATTGGCTGAAGACATCGCTTTTAGGGTAAAGGACTGGTTCAGGAAATTTTTTAAAATGGATGCCATCTTCGCTTTCTGCAAGTCCCAATCTTGAAGTTCTACCACCGAGAATGGCAGCAGGATTGTCTTCACAACGGTATAATAGATAGATTTTGTTGTCTTTAACTATAGCAGCTGGATTGAATACATCGGCTTTTTGCCATTTCACTTCGGTTTTTTTGATTGGATCAATGAAGATGAAAGAGGAGTCGGCTTTTAAAATTGGGTTTTCAGCGGGTTTCGTAAAATTAGCTATATCAATGTCGTTTGGAACAGGGCTGGAACAGGCTGCCAAAAACGATAGAAAGAGGATGAAGTGAAGATTTTTCATTTTTGGTTGATTGTGCCTTGAAATTACTCTTTTCAGAGCATTTCTTTGTGAGTTTTCCCGCTGAGATTGTCTTCCCGCGGATTACGGAGATATCGCAGAAAGGAGTGGGTGGTTTATACTTATATGATATTGAAGCTATGTGACTCCGCTGTTATATTTCCCCGCGGATTACGGGGATTTTGCTGATAAGCGAGTTGGTTTTATTTAATTGATATGTGTACTCGCTGCGTCCCTGCGTCTCCGCGGTTATTTTCCCCACGGAATACGGGGATGTCGCTGATATAGGTGGTTTGGTTTTATTTAATTGATATGTGTACTCGCTGCGTCCCTGCGTCTCCGCGGTTATTTTCCCCGCGGATTACGGGGATGTCGCTGATAAGTGAGTTGGTATTATTTAATTGATATGTGTACTCACTGCATCCCTGCGTCTCCGCGGTTATTATCCCTGCTGATTAGGGAGATTACCCAGATAATAGGGATGACTGACAAAAGTCATGTGTATTTGTCTATTAGATTAATAGATTTGTTATACAGAATTTACTCCAATGCAACAGCCTCGATAAATAATATTATACCTACCAGATAGCAGCCACTAATTATTTATTCTAGAAGAGGAATCATGAATACAGTTGCAGGGAAAGTGCATCAGGAACTTCCCAAAACCGATCCACGTGTAAAGTTGATTGCAGCGAAACTTAAGAAAGAGAATTACCAGCCAGATGCTCTTATTGAAGTTCTCCATACCGCGCAGAATGCTTATGGCTATCTTCCTTTACCAGTTTTATCTTATATAGCGAAAGCCTTACATCTCCCTCCATCACGAGTTTATTCTACCGTTACATTTTATCATTTTTTTTCGCTCAAGTCAAAGGGTGAACATACCTGCCTTGTATGTACCGGAACAGCTTGTTATGTTAAGGGAGCACAGGCAATATTGAATGAGATAGAAAAGAAATATGGTTTGAAGCCAGGCCAGGTTACCTCCGATAACAAATTTGGGGTTCAGGTAGCAAGATGTATTGGTGCTTGTGGACTGGCGCCAGCGGTTGTGATTGATGAAGAAGTTCATGGCAAGCTTACCGCCGCAGAAATCCACGAAAAGATTCATTCAAAAATAGCTGTGTTATGAACAGACAGGAACTGACTAATC
>JBGAQE010000239.1:0-2881 GCA_044220885.1 Chitinophagaceae bacterium | reverse complement strand
TAACAGCAGACGGTTTAAAAAATACATGCTGGCCATCTTGATCGGTCTGCCCACCTGGTATGTGATCGGTATATTGGTAAATCAAAGCGATAAGTTCGGCGAGGCCTTATTTGGCAGCAAGACCATCAACTCGGGTCGATCCATCATGTTCGCCTATGCGGGCATTGCGGTGGGAGATATCATGGTGGGATTAGTAAGCCAGTATTTCAAGAGCAGAAAGAAGGCATTGGCTTTATTCTATTTCTTTACCATGGTATCATTGGCTTTCTTCTTCAGTTCCTTCAATGATAGCGATACAAGAATGTATATCATCTGTGCCGCACTCGGATTCAGCACCGGCTTCTGGGCCATCTTTGTTACGATGGGAGCGGAGCAGTTCGGTACAAACCTAAGGGCTACAGCTGCAACCACGATTCCGAATATGGTTCGCGGAGCGCTGCCATTGATTAATATGATGTTCCTCGACTTGTTCCAGAAATCCTGGGGATGGCCTTTAATAAAGAGTGGTATGGTAACAGGAGCGATTGCATTGGCTATCACATTCGTGGCATTTTATTTTACGGAAGAGACTTTCCAGAAAGACTTGAATTATCTGGAAGAAGAAGAGCTGTATCCCTAACCACTACCGGTAACTCGTTTCGATATGAAATTTCTCATCATCCGCTTATCATCCATTGGGGATATCGTACTTACGACTCCCGTTATCCGTTGCCTCAAGCAACAGGTGGTTACGGCGGAAGTGCATTATGTAACGCGCGCGATCCTGATCTTTCAAATGTTAAGGGAACTATGAACAGAGATGGTACATATTCAAGAAGCAGGAGAGGAGGCGCATGGGTAGATGATGGTTGGGTGTGTCGCTCCGCCTTCCGCCAACGATTTGAACCTGAAAGACGATATGATCATATTGGTTTTCGAATTGTAGCTGTTAAAATGTAACCCTAAACTGAATCAAGGTTCATGAAATACTTAATTCTTTTAATGACAGTTTTGTTTTCTCAATTTGTTTTTGGACAGATTTCAAAACAAGTCGGGATAAAAACTATTCCAAATGTTACTGTATTTAACTTGAATGGTAACAAAGCCTCTTTACCCAAACTAGCAGCAAATAAAATCACATTTATCGATTTTTGGTTCATACCCTGTGGTCCCTGCTTTGCAGAAATGGGGATGCTGCATAATTTGTACGATACCTATAAGAATGATACTTCCATTAATTTCATGACGATTACATTCAGCGATAGTGCATTTGTGCGCGACCTGGTTCAAAACAGGAATTCTGATTCTAATGATGTGTATGATTACTTCAGGAGTACATCCGCACTAGATACCTTCCGCCTCCCGGTATATTTCATCGAAGGCTATATGACACCGATGCGGTATTTCAAGGCAAACAGTAACGGAAAAGGATTCTCAGGAAAAAATTGGCCGGGGGCTGGCGACATAAACCTGATGCCCGATCAGGTGTTTATGTTTTCGGCCTATCCTACCATACTGATTTATGATACAACAGGGAAACTGGTTTTTTCGAGATCTGGATTTACAAAAAAAGGGGAGGCGCAGGAAATGAAGGATATACAAAACTGTATTACTGGATTAATGTTGAAGAAATAGGGGCGTTTATCGGCTATTGGTTGTAAACGGTTGAAAACCTTTAAGGTTTTCAACCGTTTACAACTTTTTATTTTACAACTTTTGCCCATTATTCATCCGAATCATTTAAATATCATCCGGGATTTTATTTGACAATTCTCAAGGATTAAAACCATCTCATTGTCAAAGCAATACGACTTAATTGAATCATTGGCTCAACTCCTCAGGTAAATAGGCCGTCTAAACGAATTTATATTGATAGCTTTTTGTTATCTTGAATTGAAGTTTGGTTTCAGCATTACTTGCCAGGCTGTATTTACAGAGTTTTATTCTTTCTGCTACCCCCTCCCCTTTAGAAAATCATCCTTTAATCTTATTCATCTTAATTAATACGTAAATATTAGTTTATGAAATTCATTGCTATACTCATTCTGATAAACCTTGCTGTTACTGTTGGGTTTTCGCAAACCAATTACACTTTTACCGGTAAAGGATTATGGACAGATGCCTCCAACTGGCATAATAATAACATACCACCAACAGTACTTCCATCTGGGTCAGCTATTTATATTTATACTGCCGCCAATGGGGATACTTGTATTTTGAATGTAAATCAAACAATCAGCGTTGGCGCTGCATTGCATGTTGAAAATGCAATTCTGGTTATTTCAAACGGCGCAGCTAACTACAGACGGAACTATAAATTTAAACGTCAAGAAAGCTGATAGCATTCTTATATGTACTCACAAATGGATGACTAAGAATCTCGATGTTGCTACTTATCGTAATGGGGATCCCATTCCCTATGTTTCCAATCCAGTAGAATGGTCAAACTTAACCACTGGTGCATGGTGTTATTACAATAATGACCCGGCTAATGGAGCAGTGTATGGTAAGTTGTATAACTGGTATGCCGTTAACGATCCGCGGGGATTAGCACCTGCCGGATGGCATATCCCTACATGGGAAGAATGGGATGCTCTTGCAACTTGTCTGGGTGGAGCTTCTATACAAGGAGGGCTTATGAAAGAAACTGGAACAGTTCATTGGTTGGCTCCAAATACCGGTGCCAGCAATCTTTCGGGATTCACAGCATTACCAGGCGGATGGAGAAGTGTTGGTGGAGGATTCAGTAGTATAAGGTTGCAAGGCTATTGGTGGAGTGCAACTAATTTTACTCCTAATAGTTTTCCTCTTGGTATTATGGTCGAATATAGCAGTGAGGTAGCAGGAGGGGGATCAAATGTTGAAACTCATGGATTTTCTGTTCGTTGTGTGAAGGATTAAT
>JBGAQE010000034.1:0-30815 GCA_044220885.1 Chitinophagaceae bacterium | reverse complement strand
CCGAAGGATTGGTAAAAGTATTTCCTGGGTTTAATCCCGGATTTACGGCTATTGGTTCCTGTGTTACTCAACCTTTCGTATTCAAGGATACCTCAACTGCCAGATATGGATTTATTGATAGCTGGCATTGGGAACTGGGTGACGAAACCACACTGGCTGATACTTCAAATAAGAAATCCTTCAATTGGCTTTATTCCACTGTTGGAACAAAACCTGTTACATTCATTGTAACCAGCAGCAAAGGCTGTATCGATACCGTTTATCAAAACCTCGATGTTCGGGTACGCCCAACGGTGAATCTGGCATTCAGGGATACTATCATCTGTAGCATTGATACCCTGCAATTGGTTATTAACGGACCAGGTACTTATGAATGGTTGCCAAATTACAATATCATCAACCCGCTTACAACTTCCCCGCTTGTATTTCCAAAACAGACTACCACTTACAAAGTCAACATGAACGACAATGGCTGCGTAAATTCAGATTCTGTAAAAGTCAGGGTTGTTGATTTCGTTACATTAGATGCGGGTGCTGACAGTACTATATGCCTTACAGATTCAACTATACTCAGACCAAATACTGATGCAGTTAAATTTGCCTGGACTCCTGTAAATACGCTTAACAATCCATCCATAAGAAATCCTATTGCTTTCCCAACAGCAACTACAACATATCAACTTACAGGAAGTATTGGTAAATGCAGCGCCACTGATCAGGTTACCATAAAAACCATACCTTATCCATTGTCTTTCGCCGGCAGCGACTCTACAGTATGCTATGATGATACTGCCACTTTGCATGCAACAATAAAAGGGTATCGATTCACCTGGAGTCCATCGGCTTCTTTAAGCAATCCATCTTCCCTCACAACTTTCGCCTATCCATTAAAAACCACCATCTATAGCCTAACGGTATTTGATACACTCGGTTGCCCAAAACCAGGTATCTCAACAGTTAAAATAACTGTAAGGGAAAAGATAAACGCTTTTGCAGGAAACGATACCGTTGTAGTGGTTAATCAACCCTTGCAACTAACCGCAACTGGCGCACCTTTTTATCAATGGACTCCTTCTACTTATTTAAACAGGAATGATATAGCAAATCCTGTAGCAAGACTTAGTGACAATTTCAGATATATTGTTAAAGCATATAATGAACTGGGTTGCTCGGCATTTGATACCATATCAATAAAAGTATTCAAAACCTTACCCGATATTTTTGTACCAAACGCATTCTCGCCCAATGGTAAAAACAGGGTTCTAAGACCCATTCCTGTAGGCATCAGTAAGTTCGATTACTTCAGGGTTTATAACAGATGGGGGCAGCTTGTTTATCATACCACTTCTTCTGGTGCAGGCTGGGATGGGTTCATAGCAGGAAAACTCCAGGATACCGGTACTTTTATCTGGATGGTTCAGGGTGTAGATTATACAGGCAAAACAATTGTAAAAAGAGGAACGGCGGTTCTTATACGGTAAATCCTTCAAAACAATTTTGTTGATACATCCCCACACTATTACCCACCATGACTATTTTCTAAAAGAAATTTCAACCGAATTCAAGTAGCTTGCAATTAAGATAACAAAAGAAGTTTATGTCAAAAATTATAATGATCACTGGAGCTACATCCGGTTTTGGAAAAGCGATGGCCTTTCGATTTGCATCAGCAGGATGCGATTTAATAATTACAGGACGCAGAAACGACAGACTGGAACTATTGCAAAAGGAAATAAGTTCGAAATTTAATAATGCTGTATATACATTATGCTATGATGTACGAAACAGGGAAGCAAGTTTTTTAGCTGTCAATAGCCTGCCCGAAGAATGGAGAAAAATAAATGTATTGATTAATAATGCCGGCCTCGCTGCAGGAAGGGATTATTTTGAAGAAGCTTCTCTCGACGATTGGGATATAATGATCGACACTAATGTTAAAGGGTTATTATATACCACAAAAGCTGTTTTGCCTTTTATGATGGCAGCAACAGCTTCAGGAGAGCCTGGAGGACATATAATCAATATTGGTTCAACTGCAGGCAAAGAAGTGTATGAAAAAGGCAATACGTATTGCGCTACAAAACATGCCGTCAATGCTTTATCGCAGGCAATGAGGATTGATTTACTGCGGCATCAGATAAAGGTTACTGCTATTCACCCCGGAGCTGCAGAAACAGAATTCTCTTTGGTCCGTTTAAAAGGAGATAGTGCATTGGCTGCCAAGGTTTATGAGGGCTATAAACCACTTTCGGCAGAAGATGTAGCAGAAGTAGCCTTTTATTGTACCAGCCTTCCAGCCCATGTTTGCATTAACGACCTGGTAATCACATCAACAGCTCAGGCCAACTCCTATTACCTAAACAAAACCACTTAAATGGGTATAACTCAAGTAATTTAAGGGCAATATTAAACTTTTCGGGCCCGTTTGTACTAAAGGAAGATTTGATTATTTTAGTACTCAGTTTAAGTCCGAAATATCCCTAAAAAACCCGTTGTATGTTCAAGCAACTGTGCATAATATTCTTATCCTGCTTTATTTTCCTTAATACCACTTCTTCCATAGCTCAAAATGATGGAGGAAAACAAAGTTGCGACGCCAACCCTTACCAGCAAACAGTAGACAGCCTTAAAAAATTATTCTCCAGCCAGGGATTTGTTGTGTTACGTGAAGCGGGCATGACCATGGAAAGTGAATATGAAATGCCTATCATTCTCCCAATGACCCAGGGCACACTATACCAATTCGTTTTTATTGGAGATCCAAGTTCACGTCTGTATGAAGTACGGATGTTCGACTGGAGCGAAAAACAGGTCTTCTACAAAAAGAACCAATGGGGCGATGTAGATGGAAATATTATAAGCTACCCTTTCATACCAAAATTCACAGAATACCACATGATAAAACCAGTTCAGGTGAATAAGAATAAAAAGAAATTATGTGGGTATGTGTTGCTGCTGAAGAAAACGGCGGAGGGGTAGGAAGTTGTAGGTGATGAGTTGTAAGTTATAGATAGTAGGTTTACTTCAGGTTTAAAGTTTCAGGTTAACAGCCTTTCAACTAATTAGAAAGTTTAAAATAGTACAAGAGAAAAAGTATAAATGTTTCAATAAACATACAAAGTAAAAACCCCGAATTTTCGGGGTTTTTAAGTCTAATTTATTAAGTCTAATTTCTTTGCATCAAGCATCAAGCATCAAGCATCAAGCATCAAGCATCAAGCATCAAGCATCAAGCATCAAGCATCAAGCATCAAGCATCAAGCATCAAGCCTTACTGCGCCAACGACACCCTGATCTGCACCCCACCTCTCGTATTCGTTATCGGTGGCGCCGTAGATATCTTAGGCTCTACCCTTCTCTGCTCAAAGTAGAGTTTAATATTCACCCTGTTACTGATCACATAATCTATAGAAGGATTGATAAAGATTACTTTTTGTCCTGCCGTAGGCAATGAATTCGCCTGATCTAATCGGCTATTGGAAGTTATATCATCCCGCACACTGAAATCTAACCTGAATGAGGCATCGTTATCCATTGGCTTGCCTTTCCATTTAAGGAATGAGAAGATACCCCTCTTTCTCCAACCAGCTCCAATCACAAACTCAGTGGATCGGTTTTCACTTAACTGGAAGTCGATAAGACTAAGACTTAATGTTCGTGACTTCTTATATTCAAATCGGGCAGTCAATTGATTTGTGAATTGCATATCCGCATCAATCAATGGAGCAAATTGCTCACTGATAGTAATATTAGGTACCAGGAAGAAAGGCACGAAATTACCAGTAAGAGTATCAACAAATCCCGGATAGCCAACATGCAATGGATCCTGGAACAATAAGGAGCTATTATAACTGTTCATGCTCAATGTACTATTGTAAGCATGAGAAATAGTAAAGCTGGTAAATATTTTTTCAAGGCCTTTAATTCTTGTAAGACCATTATACGTCAATCGCCAGTTTGGTCTTGGCAGATATCCCTTAAATGGATTGCTTCTTGTTTTCGGATTTGATTGCTCTACTAATGCTATGCCATTAGGATCTTTTCCAGTATATGCTGCGAGAAAAGCAGGCAATAAAACATCCTGCGAATATTTTCCATATCCCAAATAATATCCATCAGCACCCTGAACACCGGAATAAATATTCTTCACACCTAAGCGTTGTGAAATGACCTGTCTGTTTGCTTCAAATTTCTTGAATGTTTCTGTTACTTCATTCGGCTTAACTTTCTCAAACAATGTTTGATATGAAATAAAGCTTATGCTGAAGCTACCACCTGCATAAGGACTGAGCCTGCTGAAATTACCACTGAAACCAAGAGTATCCTTGAAGAGTTCAGAATATGTTTTACCGAAACTCTTGTCAACATTTATATCTACTGTAAGGTCCCTAATCGGAATCAATTGCGCATTGATGGTCAGCTTCTGGTTATAATCCTGTTTATTCAGGAAGTTGAAATTCGGGTCACCGGTTATAAGACCTTTTTGAGCCAGCCTGTTCATAAAGCTGGTATCTGGCTGTTGTCCAAAAACAAATCCCATTCCCGGTGCATTCGACTTGAAATTCATACCCAATGCCCTGGTACTATCTGTATAACCATATACCGTGGTTCCGGCATTCTCTGAGTAGTTCATACTGATTCGCTTCATGGCAGTAAACAGTCTGCCAACAAACTTAACGCCACCACCTAAAACCAAAGGTTCAGAACGATCCTTCTTCACTTTCTTTTTCTTTCCTTTTGTAGTATCTGGAGCATTTGTAACTGGCTTAGCATTTGGATCAGGAGGAGGAGCATCTTCTTCCAAAGCCCTCAGGAATCTTGACTTACTATACAATCTTGTAAAATCCAATTCACCTGTTAGGTTCTTCTGCTGTGTATTAGCCATTGTATTTCCCAGATTACGGGCAATCAATGAAGCTCCTAACCAATTGAATGTGGCATTATAACTAGCTCGCAATGTTGTCCAATCAAGTAATGGCAATTTACTGGTCGGGAAAGTATATGTTGCATTAGCTGATTGCTGATACGAAATAGTTCTTCCACCCTTCAACACATTATCCCATACTTTTTTCTTATCGTTTTTATCCAAACGACCAGAATCCTCATCAATCCATGCTTTATTGGTTGCAGAATAATCGATATTGATCGACTTAGTCAGATCCCATCGCAAATTATAAACCCTGTCGAATGTAAAGTACTTGTCATAGGTTTCTGGCAATCCGCCTTTAGGACCACCCACATTTCTTGGACGGAAGGAACCGAACTGTCTTTGCACGTCAGCCCTGAAACCAAGAAGGGATGGTATAGGATTGAAATTGATGTCTTTTATCAACGACAACCAATTTGATTTGGACTTAACGATTGATTTAGCCGGCTCCCAATATTTTGGTGAAGAAGTATAATTATATCCTAGCCCTGCTCTATGTCTGACAACATCATTACTTTCAATCAATGAATTATGTTGTTCTTCCTTATAATATGAATAACTGACATCGAGGTTTTCAATACTCCAAAGCTGCTGCTTCTTACCATTGGTATTATTCTTCTTAACGTTGGTGAAGTTGACCGTCTTAATGGTCTTCATATCTACAGCATCGTTCTTTATAGAATCTTTTGCCGAAGATGGGGCCGCTTTTATTTTATCCTTTAAAGCTATATCAAGGTCGTATGGATCATACTGTGGTGCAGATACAGTTCTTTGCACACTTGCATAAACAGGAATTGATAACCCGGCTTTTTTAGGTAACAGCTTACCTAATTCCAGATTAGTGGCAACATCAAACTGAGTATAGTTATCTCTTGAACGCTGATTCACTCTTTGTTCTAATGTACCGAAACCGGTGCTGTGTGCTGCTCCTGCAACATATAAAGTTCCCAAGTCGGCCAATTTAAAATCGACACGTCCTATTGCAGCCCAGGCTGGTTTCTCATTGATACCATCTAAACGCAACTCGTTTACCCAAACTTCAGTACACAAATCATCTTTAAAGCGATTTTCAACACCCATGAAGAACACTCTCACTTCTCCAAGATTCGGATTACCGAGAATCGCATATTCTTTACCATCTGCCAATGTCTTCTTGAAATAATTGAATACGTTTCCGGAATTATTCCTTTCCACTTTCAATTTTGTGAGCTGATCAAGCGATACCATCATTTCGTTGGCTGATGGCCATATTAGTGTGGCATCAGTTGTTTTCCATGGGGTCACTTTAAGTGGTATCCTTATTTCATAGAAGTTATTGATGAGGTCATTACCCAAACGCAGTACTGCATACATTTCATCATCCTTAATATCACCATTGAACTTGGTGGATTCAGCATGCCAGTACATCTGCATATTGCTATACTGCCTCAAATCAAGGTTCATGGTCTTAAACACACCCCTTACCCCCGTTTTCGGCAAATTACAAATCTGCATACTGAGAGATTGTTCATTCAACAACACGTTCACATTATTATTACTCAATTGCTGTTGACGAATAACTCCAGCAGGTGTTTTATATGGAATAGGAATACGGCTACCGTTCTCTTCAATATTTACTGCCAGCTGATTAAAGCTTGTAACCGTATTGGATGGAATAAGAAGATATTGTCCTGTAGTATCCAATTCATAATTGAAACGACGCCATGTATTCCTTACTAATTCCAGTTTGGCAAAACGAAGAATAACTGAATCTTCAAAACCATGCAGGAATATCCTCATGAATCTGATGGATTTGAAATCAGGAATATTACCCACTTTCTTTTCGTATTCTGCAATTGGAACCCTGAACAGATACCACTGTTCCTGTATACCACCATTAGGTGTCACTTTCTGTATGTCAGTAATGAAATTCTTTCCTGTCTGCATTAATGGATCAGATGCAGGCTTCAATTCAATCTTATACTGGAAATACTCTTCGAGTTCATTCAGTGTGTTATCCCTGTTGAATTCTTCCTGATCAGGATACAAGGTAAAGGCATTTACGAATTGCTCGCCTGCAGTTGCTACTGGTGAGTTGCCCTGAGGGTTATTGATATCTTTATAACGCCCAAGAATACCCGTTTGCGACTGATCGTATGTAGCATCACGGTAATTCTTGAAGTCATCAGAGGATGGGTCATTCAATGCTTTTCTGTATACTGGTGAATTCACTCCAAAATTCGCAGCAAGTTGCGCAAGGTATTGATTGAATTTCCTGTTTTCTGCCTCATCTGATAAGCCATCAAATCCGGCATCCTGCAATGGCCTGTCTGCTGGGTCGTTACTGAAAGCCTGTGTAACCTGAATAGGATTTGCAGGCACCTTTCCCCATTTACCTGAAGAATCTTCTGCAGCTTTAGTATTTGCACCACTGATACCGTTTTCAAAGAAACGTTTACCGTCTCTTAACACATCCTCAGATATATTTCCAAGATTGAAATACAATTGTCCTCCAGTGCTTGTGGTATTCTTTACAAAAGGATCCAGTACCCAGAATTCAATGAATTCTACGTTTCCTGTTTCAAAATCCACCTGATCAATACCCCTCATAATACCACCCCATCTCGTTTTGGGTTGTAATAATTTACCCTGATCATTTATGCTACCGATTCGTGCATCGAAATTATAAGGCCCTTTATCAGTAGGATAATAAGCAAGGTCAAATGTCACCAACTGTCCCTGACCAAAATCGGGTGTACGATTAGGGTATAGTTGTTTAACGTTTATTGGCCTAACACGAGGATCAGAAAAATCTTCAAATGATTTAACTGGATTGTTTGCATTTCGTTTATCCTGCAAAACAGGTTCAATATTATACCAGGCTACCTTAGCCCTGTTAAATCCATACTCTAATGAATCCCTGAATGCCGCTTCCGGAAACAGGCCATTTCCCTGAGGTACACTGGCCAATCCCCATCCTACTAATGGGAAACGCAAATCGATCGAACTTCTGCTTCCTTCAAAATCATCAATGAAAATCAAACCAGCACTTCCTTTCCCGATTTGAGGTGGATGACCTGGCTTTAACATGGCAGCTTCACCATAAGCAGTTATCGTACTTACTTCATTGGTACTATAGAATGGTAGTTTATCCAGTAAACGGGTTAAGCGTTGCGATTGAGTATTATAATTGAAATCCATTCCGAACATGGTGTTCTTGATAGGGTCTTCATTATAATTCGTTTTTGTAAAGAAAGGTCTTTCACCCAGCCTCACTACAGTACCTCCAATTGTCAAAGTCTCTTTCGGCTTGGTAATGGCCATATAATCGAGACGAACAGCCATGAAATTCCTTTGCTGAATTCCAAAGCCGCCATTATTCTCATATTGTACATTCACGGGCACTCCTGAGCTTAAAATCGCCTGGTTTAATACCCTCACGGTTCCCAGGTTATAGTCAATGGTATAATCTACATTCTCTCTCAGCACTTGTCCCCCAGCAGTAACAGTTACTGATCCCGGAGGTACATTGAAAGCACCAAGGGAAATTTCTGAACTGGATTGTCCTTTCGCATAACAACTAATGATATATCGGTCAAGATTTGCAAATGTTTTTGCAATTTCCTTGATAGTATCATACAATGGATAATAGATATACTTGTTTTTGATATCCTGTGAACTGTTCTGGAAGGCAGCCTTCTCTAAGTCACGGCCAAAAGGTTCAAGTAACGGGAATATGACCCGCCCTTGCTGTGATACAATCGTAAACCCTTCCATATAGTCGAACACCCCATCGGGTAATGGGTCACTTCGGGAGTTAAGCCGATCCAGATTTAATAAGGTTATCAATGGAACACCTGTCTTATCTCCTTCCGGTAAATATCTTTTTTGTCCAAGACTGGGTTGCTCGTAAAGAACGTTCAACTTGAAATCTGTTGGCTGGATATTCGTAACCGGACTACCATCCTTAGTTTTCAGGTAATAAACGTTTTTCATCATCAGATCCCATAAAGGCAGATTGGTTCTCTGAGAAGTTGCTTTTAACAATTTCAGGAACAATACTTTTTGCTGACCAGCCTGATTACCACCTGCGGTTGTATCTGGTACCACATCCTGTGAAAACTCACCGACTGTAAACACCTTTCCATTATATGTATATTGAAAAGCGACAGCCAGCACTTCATCTGGTTGCAAAGGCTGGTTAAGAGAAATATATCCTATCTGGGAGTTGAAATAAAAATCTGCTTGTGATAATTTTCTTGCAAAGGTCTTTTCAAAATCCTGTACAGGCCTCAGACCAAGAGTCGATAGTTTGTTGGTTATCTGAGAAGAGTTTCTGCTACTGGGATCGTTTATTATACTTCTATACAGACTATTTGCATCGTTATAAGGAAAAGGCGAGTTGGTTTGGGAAATGATACTGGTATTATAAGGCTGGTTTTCTGCAAGGTCCATCAAACCCACCACATCTCTGGTTTCTGTGGTTGAACCGTTTCGGTTTGTCACCCAAACTTCAATTCGTAAAATCTGCACTTGTGAATTTACTTTTGGCAGATCCTTCATTGCATTATTATAATTGCTTCTGAAGTATTGAGCTAAAAGGAAAGTGACGGTTCTCTTCGTAATCATTTGCCTTGAACTCGAAAAAGGTATTGGTAGCACCTCCCTGTAATCCCATTGATTGTCTTTGGGATTGCTGATTGGCCAATGCCGCTGTCACAAATAACTTACCGAATTGCAATTGAGTTTTTACCCCGAACAATTGCTGCGCCCCTGGTATCAAAGTTCCTTTTGATGCAAAAGAAATATTACCTGCTTCCAATCTCTTCAGTATCTCATCTTTTCCACCGGCATAGTCGAGCTTCAACTGATTTTCGAAATTGAAATTGGCGAGGGTATTATAATTGATAGGCAGCTTTAGTTTATCGCCAATATTTCCAATCACACTCAGGTTGGCATTCATATCAAAATCAAAGCCTCCGTTACGGCGGGCTTTTTCTGGCAATGCCGGATTCTTGATATTCTGACCCTGATAGCCAGCAATTATGTTCACATCTCCCTGCGGGCGGATTTCAACTTTTGGTATTCCATCCGGACCGGCACCGAAAATGCGGTTGAAAAGGTTATTGTAAACATTCATTTTGGGCCTGACCATTTTGCGGTTGAGGCTATTCAGCAAACTTGAACGTTTTTTGAAATAATCCACTTCCGACTTCCGGGCTTGTAAGGCCATGAATTCATCGAAAGTGAGATAGGTAGGCTTCCGGTAATAGCGGCTGCCCATTTTTTCGATGATATAATACTGCTTAGTGGCGGGATCGTAAACGATAGAATCGGTGATATTCACCGGAGTCTTAAGATCAAACGAACTTCTTCCTGGATTTGTGAATCGGTCACCATAACGGTCATGAATCGGGAACCGAAGCGTATCACCACCTTTTGGGTCGGTAGTATCACGCGCAGGACCTGACGCCGATGCCGGTGTGAAGAAAAGGGTCATCCACACAGCAGTTAGCACAGCTCCCCTGTAAATAATTTGGTTGTATCTGAGAGACAAACTTTTCCCAAGAATTAATTAGGTAGAAACGTCCGATAGGCTTAGATGGTTTTTAAAGCTTTTTTTATGATGTCCTCGATTTGGCTGAGAGCCGGTTCTGCTTTCATGACCCGTTGGATCGCTTGCTCGCCGGTAGCACGGCCAATACCCAAGGCTATCAAGGCATTTAACGCCTCCTGTTCCAACGTATTGTTTATCAACGGGGAAATATTTAAATTATTAAGTGTTTTCGCCAATTTATCACGTAGTTCTAAAATGATACGCTCAGCCGATTTCCGGCCAATTCCCTTTATGCTCTCCAACTGCGGTGCATTACCTTGAACTATGGCCCTTATCAGCTCATCGGGTCGAAGAGATGACAACATCATCCGCGCAGTTGATGCACCAACTCCTGATACACTCAACAGCTGAATAAAGAGTTCCTTCTCCTGTACGTCAAAAAAGCCGAAAAGGGTTTGGCTATCTTCTTTTACTTGTAAATAGGTGTGTAACAATCCTTTATCCATATTCTGGATACTGGAATAGGTATGCAGGCTTATATGAAGTTCATATCCAACCCCATTTACGTCTACTATTACCTGAGCAGGCGTCTTCACCACAAAATTTCCCCTTACAAATGCGATCATAAGTATGCAAAATAACTACTTTCAACGTAGAAAAAGCATTTGAAACATTGAAAATCCAAGCGTCGGGATTCAAATTTTCAAATTAGTTTTGCGGCAACTACTTAATTAAAGACCTACGAATGACTCAAAAATTACGGCAGCTATCACAGCTAGCTGGGAGGCTATGTTCCTGAAGACAAATTGACAAATGCAGACCTCGAAAAAATGGTCGACACCAACGATGAATGGATCCGCACCAGAACCGGAATTGAAGAAAGACGAATCCTGAAAACCCCAGGTCTGGCTACTTCCGATATGGTAGTTCCTGCCGTAACAGAATTATTACACAAAAGAGGTATCGACGCCACAGAAATTGATTGTCTTATTGTGGCTACCGTTACTCCAGATATGATGTTCCCCTCCACCGCTAACCTGGCCTGCCATAAGCTTGGTGCAAAGAACGCATGGGGTTTCGATTTACTCGCCGCTTGCTCCGGCTTCCTTTTTGCCCTCACAACAGGCGCCTCCCTTATCGAAAGCGGGCGTTTCAAAAAAGTGGTTGTAGTTGGTGCCGATAAAATGAGCTCCATCATTGACTATAGCGACAGAAATACCTGCGTACTTTTTGAGATGGTGCCGGTGCAGTTTTACTGGAACCAAATCACGAAGGATACGGTGTATTAGATAGCATTTTAAAAACTGATGGCGCTGGTGGACAGTTCCTGAATATGAAAGCAGGTGGATCACTTCGTCCGGCTTGCAGAAAACTGTAGCCAATAAAGAAACACTTCGCCTTTCAGGAAGGTCAGTCTGTATTCAAGTTTGCCGTAAAAGGAATGGCCGATGTAGCTGCTGAACTGATGGAAAGAAACAACCTTACCGGCGACGATATCGCCTGGTTGGTTCCTCATCAGGCAAATAAAAGAATCATTGATGCCACAGCTAACAGAATGGGATTGAGTGCTGAAAAAGTAATGCTTAATATCCAGCGTTACGGTAATACAACTGCTGCCACTATTCCATTGTGTTTATGGGAATGGAAGAAGCAATTGAATAAAGGTGATAAGATTGTACTCGCAGCTTTTGGGTGGTGGGTTTACGTGGGGTGCTACTTTGATAAGGTGGAGCTGTTAATGATAATGAGGAAATGTGGAAATTAGGAAATGTGGAAATGCCTGCCCCCGCAGCAGTGCGTGGGAAACAGCCAATACAGTTATGCATTGTAAGTTATACGTAGTAAGTTCTATGTAATAAGTTAGGGTCTAGACTTTGATAAACCTTAAACTCTTAAACCCAAAACTTTAAACCTAAAAGTTTCAGAGGGTCAACTATTACTCAGCCCTCTGGAACTTCTTGAACCTCTGGAACCTTTTGAACAAACTCTTAAACCCTTAAACTCCTCGACCCTCTCGAACTTTCAATTCCCCAATACCCAAAATCCGTTTGGGGTATTTTTGTAACACCCAACTGCCGAAGCATGTTTACAAGCTGGCTGCGATGGTAGGTGCCATGATTAAAAACATGCGTTATCATCTGGAATACAGGTTGCTTGAAATGCTCTCTCTTTGAATTGTAATACATGAAAACATGTTCCAAAGCTGCTGGAGTAGCTGCCAAAATCCATGTTTCCCAAACCTTGTTTTGTTGTAATAATAATTGCCCCAGCTCTTTTGTAGTTCCATGAAATGAAACACTAGGCGCAATAGTGCTTTCCTGCAATTTCATCCTTTGCCACCAAATAGACTCTGCATCAAGCATGTGTAGCAATGTATGGTGAATACTGGTGAAACTGCTTGGTATTTCCTTTACCTGTTGCTCTTCCGGCAGGGAGTTAATTAACTCCAACAACTTATGATTTGCCCAATAATTGTAAGCCGCCAATTGTTGCAACAATTCTTTCATTCTTAAAACCGGGTGGGTGTTTTTAGTAATATGTCTGTCCCCTGCAATTTAAAACTCCTCCCACATAAAACTCCAAATGAAATCATATACTTTTGAACATGATTCTTCACAGCACAATTCAATGACGATGGACAAAAACTTCCCGGTTACAGGATTCTCAAGTCTGGCAATTCACGCAGGTCATGAACAAGACTATTACTATGCTTTTCTCACCCCTATTTATGCTTCTTCTACCTATGTGTTCGACGATGCGGAACAAGGAATGCGCCGGTTCAGCGGACAGGAAGAAGGCTATATCTACAGTCGTTGGGGAAACCCAACCATGGCTGAAGCCGAAAACAAGATTGCGGCCATGGAATCTTTCGGATTGGGTTTTGAAGTAAAAGGAATTCTCCATTCTTCTGGAATGGCAGCAATCTCTACACTCCTTCTTGCCACTCTGAAATCAGGCGATAAAATACTTTCTCATTTCTCTTTATATGGAGGCACACAGGAAATCCTAAACAGGATATTGCCACCACTGGGAATAGAGCCAATAATTGTAGACCTAAGGGATCTTATCACTGGCGGAAGATACACTGAAAGCAAATCCAGGTATCAAGATGATCTATATAGAAACCCCAGCTAATCCAACTATACAATGTGTAGATATAGAAGAGCTCACTTTGCTGGGAAAGAAATATGGTGCATTAGTGGCTTGCGATAACACCTTCGCTACCCTTACCTGCAGCAACCATTCAGGTTTGGCGTTGACTTCGTTGTTCATTCAACTGCAAAATTCCTCAATGGACATGGAACAATTATAGGAGGAATCTTTTTAGGAAAAAAGATATTGAATTCATGAAAACACAGGCCACAAAAATTCATCGTTTGCTTGGTGGCAATAGTAATACATTCGATGCCTTTCTTTTGGTGAATGGCATGAAAACACTAGAAGTTAGGATGGACCGTCATTGCCATAATGCTATGGAAGTTGCCGGGTTTCTGGACGGTCATGAGGCAGTTGCTAAAGTGAATTATAACGGTTTATCCTCCCATCCCGATTACCTTACTGCATCCAAGCAAATGCGTCACCCGGGTGCTATGATGAGTATAGAATTGAAAGGTGGATTGAAATCAGGTATAACAATGATGAATAACCTTAAATTATGCACCCGAACTGTATCTCTTGGCACATGCGATACTCTTCTATGCCATCCCGCTTCTATGACACATGCGGGAGTTCCTAAAGAACAAAGGGAAAAATACGGCATCACAGATGGCCTAATAAGAATGAGTATAGGGATGGAAAACATACAGGACATTCTTTCTGATCTGGACCAGGCTTTAAAAAAATAAACTATAATTCTATAATTGATATGAAAAAACTCCTAATTCTTCTTTGTGCATTCATTGCCATTTCTGCAAATGCCCAAAAACCAACCGACAAAAGACTTCAAGGATTAGACACTTTTGTAAATAAAGTATTAAAAGACTGGCATGCTGCTGGTGTAAGCATAGCAGTTGTCGAGAAAAACAAAGTTGTTTATACTGGAGGCTTCGGCTATCGTGATATGGAAAAGAAACTACCAGTAGATGAAAACACCTTGTTTGCCATAGGCTCCTGCACCAAAGCCTTCACCTCTTCAATGGTTGGAATGCTGATGAAAGATGGACTTGTTGATATCGACAAACCAGTAAGAAACTATCTTCCTGATTTGAAGTTTTATAATGAGTTCCTAAATGATCATGTTACATTAAGAGACATGATGAGCCATAGAACAGGATTACCAAGGCATGATTTCTCATGGTATGGTTCAACAGCCACCCGCCTGGAATTATTGAAAAGAATTGAGTTCCAGGAACCCTCTGCTCAATTAAGGGAAAAATGGCAGTACAATAATTTCATGTTCATTGCACAAGGTGTATTGATAGAAAAACTAACCGGTAAAAGCTGGGAGAATAACCTGAAAGAAAAAATCCTTACTCCTTTAGGAATGAATAATACAGTAATGTCTGTCGTTGATATGGAAAAGTCAAACAACAGATCCGGAGCCTACGATGTAAGAAATGATACCATACACGCTATCCCCTATCGAAACATTGATGCGATTGGACCTGCTGGCTCAATCAACAGTTCATCAAAAGATATGGCTAACTGGCTACTCACGTGGATCAATGGTGGAAAATTCAACGGGAAAGAAATTATACCAGCGAATTATCTGTATCAGGCAATGACCCCTCAAATGGTAACTGGTGCCGGTTTACCTGGCGGAGAAAATAAAGATGTCTTTTTTGGTACTTATGGATTTGCATGGTTCATGAGCTCCTATCGTGGACACTATAGAGTGGAACATGGCGGAGGAATTGATGGCTTTATTACATCAACTGGTTTTTTCCCTGCAGATAGCATCGGCATTTTTGTTGTATCTAGCCAGTCTGGTCCAACAACGGCCATTCGGAATTTTATTGCAGACCGTATGCTCGGTTTGTCGTATCGCAATTGGAGCAAACAACAATTGGATGCAATAGCGAAAGAGAAACTAGCTGCTTCCGGTATTCATAATAATGCTGATAGCACCAATCGCAAACCGAATACAAAACCCTCTCACGATTTAAAAGACTATGCTGGTATATTTGAAAATCCAGGATATGGGCAGGCAAAACTTTTCATTGAGCATGATACGCTTTGGCTGGATTACAATGAAGCTGGGCTAAGAACAAAATCTTATCTGCAACATTATCATTACGATGTTTTCCGAATACGTTCTACTGAAGAAGTGGAAGAAGCAACAGAATCTCAGAAAATAAGATTCAATATTGATAATAAAGGAGACATCATCAGTTTTGAAACAGCTATGGAAGCCGGAGTAAAAGATATCGTATTCAGTAAACTGCCGCCTTCAATAAAAGTTAAAAGAAAGCCTTGGAAAATATGTTGGCGAATACCAGCTGCCCGGAGCTATTGCCAAAGTATATATAAGAGGCGAAAACACTTTGATGGTATTGGTTCCAGGTCAACCTGACTATGAACTGGTTCCAACCAAACTACACGAATTTGATTTTAAAATCCTGAAAGGATTTAGTGTTAAGTTCGATGTGAATGAAAATAATGAATCAACAGGATTGAGCTTCATTCAACCAAACGGTACGTTTAAGGCCAAAAGAAAACTGTAAAACCAACTTTCATGAAACGACTGCTTTCAGCAATAATTTGCATTTCTGTATTTGCTTCTTGCCAGCAGGAAATTAGTTATGATACTATTATCCGAAATGGAATGGTTTATGATGGGAATGGCGGGGCGCCCTATAAAGCAGATATTGCCATTGTAAATGACAGCATAGCTTTTATTGGCGATCTATCAAAAGCTACAGCAAAAAATGAAATCAATGCTGAAGGCAAAGCAGTAGCACCTGGCTTCATAAATATGTTAAGCTGGGCTACTGAATCTCTGATTGAAGATGGCAGAAACCAAAGCGACCTTAGACAAGGGGTAACTTTGGAAGTATTTGGTGAGGGGGAAAGTATGGGACCACTAAATACCCGGCTTAAAGAAAGAAACCAGTCAGGTCAGGGTGATATAAAATATAAGATTGAATGGAACACATTGGGAGAATACCTGGAATTCCTCGAGAAAAAAGGGATTAGTACCAATGTGGCATCGTTTATTGGAGCAACCAGTATCCGCGATTATGTGATAGGCGAAGATAACAGAGACCCCACTCCGGCTGAATTGGATAGCATGAGAGCGCTGGTAAAACAAGCAATGGAAGAAGGGGCTATGGGTGTCGGTTCATCATTGATTTACCCACCGGCCTTCTTTGCAAAAACAGATGAACTTATAGCCTTGTGTAAAGAAGCATCCAAATATGGTGGTTCCTATATAAGTCACATGCGGAGTGAAGGAAATAAACTTAATGAAGCCGTTGAAGAATTGATAACAATTGCAAGAGAAGCAAACGTGCATGCAGAAATTTACCATTTGAAAGCTGCAGGAAAAAACAATTGGGGAAAAATGGATAGTGTGATAAGACGCATTGAAAGGGCTCGTTCGGAAGGACTGGATATTTCAGCTAATATGTACACCTATCTTGCAGGTGCTACAGGTCTAACATCAGCTTTCCCCCCATCACTGCAAGACGGAGGGTTTGGCAAACTTCGCGAACGTTTGATGGATCCGGCTATCAGGCAAAAGATGGCTGTTGCAATGAATACGGATGCCCGTGATTGGGAAAACTTGTATTATGGCGCAGGCGGGGCAGCAAACGTTTTATTACTCGGATTTAAACAAGATTCCCTCAAGAAATATACCGGCAAAACGCTTGAAGAGGTTTCTAAAATAAGAGGTACTTCTCCTGAGGTTACTGCAATGGACCTAATAGTACAAGATAGCACCAGGATCGGAGTCGCCTATTTTCTGATGAACGAAGACAATGTAAAGAAACAAATAGCCTTGCCATGGGTAAGTTTTGGTAGCGACGAAGGCTCCTACACCAATGAAGGAGTTTTCTTAAAAGCGAATGCCCACCCTCGCGCCTATGGCAACTTTGCTCGTGTAATTGGAAAATACTGCCGTGATGAAAAAATACTTTCATTACAATCTGCTATTTATAAATTAGCAAAACTGCCAGCTATAAATCTTAAGCTTGTAAATAGAGGTGAACTGAAAAAAGGGTTTTATGCCGATATAGTGGTGTTTGACCCGGCACTGGTGAGCGACCCTTCTACATTCGAAAAACCGCACCAATATGCAAAGGGTATGGAGCAGGTTTTTGTGAACGGCGTACAAGTATTAAAAGATGGCAACCCAACAGGAGCTCCAGCAGGGAGAGTTGTAAGAGGACCAGGCTATAAAAAGAAAAACTGATTTCAGGAATCTAAACAACAACAATGGGAATTACCTTAAGAAGAGCGCAAAGGCAAGATTGTCCGCGCTTATTGGACCTGATACAAGAGTTAGCAGACTATGAAAAAGCACCCCAGGAGGTTACAGTTTCCCTCCAGCATTTTGAAGAAAGTGGCTTTGGTGAGAAGCCTGTTTGGTGGGCATTCGTAGCTGAAGAAAACAATATCATCCTTGGGTTCGCTTTATATTATATCCGCTATAGTACCTGGAAAGGACAAAGGATGTATCTCGAAGATATATTGGTAACTAATTCAGCCCGTGGCAAAGGCATTGGCTCCCTTTTAATGGATCGTCTTATTGTAGAGGCGAAGGAAAAGGGGTTTAGTGGTATGATGTGGCAGGTTCTCAATTGGAACGAACCCGCTATCAATTTCTACAAAAAATACAATGTGACATTTGATGAAGAGTGGACAAACTGCATTATTTCATTTTAACCGCACAAACCGAAAATACCCATTTCCCATAGCTCCAAAATTTAGGCAAATCCGCTCCTTTTATTATTTGGAAATAAAGTATCTTCAAGACGGATAAATCGCAACTGCACCTTGCCGAGCCCCCTGAATTATCGGCGTAAACCAAAACTGTATTAAAACCTTTCCTTTATGCAAAAGAAATTGTTACCTATTGCACTAATAGTAGTGGGTCTACTAGCAATATTCTACAAGCCATTGCTGAACATGGTATCATCAGCAAAACTGGAATTGAAAATTCAGCAACCACCTGTAATAATGCCATCAATTTATAAAGTGTATGCGAATGAGAATGCACTTGATGGCAAGTATAGTCTGTTTAAGATGCTGGTGACAAATACAAGCAGCAATACAGCTAAAAACGTACAGGTATCTTATCAGATTTCAAATACTCTTGACTGGAAAGTAGCTACAACTTTCCCGGCCATACTTCCAGGACAATCTGTTGTAGTAAATTGCTATCCCTCTTTACCCGAAAAATTAGTTGAAAAAACCACATCGTCTAAAGAGCAGGTTTCTATTAAAGTAACCGGCACCAATCTGAAAATTATCGAAGAGAATTTTCCTATAGAAGTGAAAGGGCGTAATGATTTTATGTACAGCTTTCTTCCCTCAGAAGAAATCAGGACTCCGGGAGAATATTTCGACAACATGCCACTTTTGAGTTGCCTGGTAACTCCTCAAGACCCCATCCTGAAATATTTCACACAGAAAATACAAGAGAAAGTTCTGAAAGGAGAAACGGCATCCGTCACAAATAAAGACGAGGAAGGGGTTAGGTTTATGATGGGAATATATAATGCCACCCTGTTAAGCCATATGGTATATAGCGGCACATCAGGAATTCCTCAAAAAATAGATGATATAAGTTCTATCACACAAAGCATTCGATTACCCAGGGAAGTGATAACTGGTAAAACAGGACTCTGTATTGAATTATCACTTTTATATGCCAGTGTAATGGCTTGCGCAGGAATGGAACCGGTTGTTTATCTCATACCAGGCCATGCCTATCCTGGATTTAAAATGAATGGACATTATTATGCTATAGAATCTACTGCAATAGGTGGAGAAGGAATTGGTGGAAGATCATCAGCCGAAAAAGCACTAAAGGCAGGCATGGATAATCTGAAAGAATTTTTCCAAAAAGCATCTACTGGAGATGATAGATACATGATAGTTGATATCAGGGAATCCATCAAGAAAGGCGCCGAAGCTATGGAGCTAAAAGACGACTCTTATCTTCGTCAGAAGATAGATGAAATAGCACAAAGTTTTGATGATGGATATGTTCCTAAAAGGGATACATATGCAGATAACAACCCTGACCCAAGAAATGGCGGTGGTGGAAATGGCGGTGGAAATACTGGAGGAGGTGGTAATGGTGGAGGTTCAAAAACTTCCTATAACCACTTTGAAGGAATTGTAGATTTTTCCTATCCAGGTAGCTGGAATATGATTCCCCGCAACAGTGCCTTTATGCCTCAGCAGAAATATGTGTTCGGTAGCCGTAACAACGAAATTTTTGTTTCTGTTTATCAATTCAATGGCTATGGCAGTCCCGATCAGGCCATGTATGCCATACAACAATTCGTTTATAACAATAGCGGTGGTGGCGTTCAATACCAGCAAGCTGGTACTACAAACTCTGGTTATACCATTTATAATGGCCAAACCCTGTATCAAAGTAGTGGCCTTAATTGGATGGCAGCTTTCAAACCAACAGGAAATGGTATAGTTGGAATAGCAGTAGGAGCCAATATGGCAACAGGTAGTAAATATCAGAATACAGTATTGAATATCATCAACTCTCTCAAATAAGTGAAAATGAAAAATCTTCTAATAAAACTTATCGCGCTTTTTCTTTTAATTAATACAACCTACACTTCAAATGCCCAGGAAGTGGTGCAAGGTATAAAACAGGTTTTTGATATTACCCCAGATAATATCGGAAATGCCATGTTCAATATCCAGATTCAGGTTTTTATGATCCAATACATCAAGCACATACTCGTTTATCAAATCACTCAAAACCTTTAGATCCATAACATATCCGGTTTCAGGATCAATTGCACCCGTCACTTTTACCTCCAGATCATAATTATGACCATGGTAATTGTGATTATTGCATTTTCCAAAAACAGCAGTATTTTTCTCGTCATTCCAGGCTGGATTATACAACCTGTGTGCAGCATTGAAATGCTCCCTTCGGTATACAGATACTCTGTTACTCATATTCAAATCTTTAATAGTATACAATCGAAACCTATCCAGATCACCAGCCATGCATCCTCAGAAAAAAGGCAGTTGGAATTCCATAACCATTGCTCATTTATGAGACCGGAAGTGTGCCGGACATATAAAGAAGCGATTGCGGACAACAAACAAAATAACAGCGCATCCTGCATTTTGTTTATTTCAATCTAAAAATACTGCTTTTTAATGACTGACATGCTTCAAAAACCCGTTTTGAAACCCAAATGACACAGAATTCGGATATTTGCAGTATGTATATTGTAATTGCAGCAGCAACCAGCCTCGAAGTCCAGCCATTCGTGGACAAGCTGGCAAAGGGAGAAATTCCACTTAAAAACCATAAAGTGGAAGTTCTGATTACCGGTGTTGGCATATTGGCAAGCACATTTGCTATTACCTCCTCTTGCCATAAAAAGCCGGATTTTATTATACAGGCCGGAATAGCCGGAACCTTTAATCCAACATACCCTCCTGGAACAATAACCCTGGTAAAAGAAGAAGCAAGCGGAGATTGTGGCGTCACTGAAAAAGGTGTCTTTAAAGATATTTTTGATTTGCAATTTGCCGACCCCGACAAATCTCCTTTTACAAACAAGAAACTAGTAAATCCCAATATTGATAAATGGCAGCATCTGGGCATTCCATTTGCAACAGGATTAACAGTGAACCAGATTAGTACTGATCAAGGCAGAATTCAACAACTGAAAGAAAAATACAATTGTGATATCGAATCTATGGAAGGTGCTTCACTTCATTATGCCTGCCTGAATTCTGGAACAGACTTTTTACAAATTCGTGCCATTTCAAATAATATTGGAATAAGAGACAAAAAAGAATGGAAAATAAAAGAAGCCGTAGCCATTCTAAACGATACCCTTTTTCAAATAATACAAACCCTGCCATGAAACTGACACTTGGTTTTTCGCCTTGTCCCAACGACACCTATATTTTTGACGCCCTGGTAAATAAAAAAATTGATACCGAAGGCCTTGACTTTGATGTGGTGCTTGAAGATGTAGAGACTTTAAATCGCGGGGCCCTGGAAGGAAAACTTGACATAACAAAACTGAGCTTCCCGGCATTTTTTCAATCATTGGAAAAATACATACTCTTAACTTCTGGCAGTGCATTAGGTAAAGGAGTTGGGCCAATGTTAATTTCAAAAGAGCTTATCAATAATGAACAGGAAATAATAAACAGCAAAACAATTGCCATACCAGGCGAAAACACAACTGCGCATTTATTGTTTTCACTTGCATATCCATCTGCCACGAATAAAAAATTCACAGTTTTCTCCAAAATCGAGGATGCTGTAATTCATGGAGAAGTTGATTGTGGAGTAATTATTCATGAGAACAGGTTCACCTATCAATCAAAAGGATTAAAAAAAATCATTGACCTTGGAGAATACTGGGAAACACAACAAAAAGTCCCAATCCCTTTAGGAGGCATTGCAATAAAAAGAAACCTCCCATATGCAATCATAAAGAAAGTAAATACACTTATAAAAAACAGCCTTGAATTCGCAAACAGGAATTACCCGAACATTCCCCCGTATGTAAAGGAACATTCGCAGGAAATGAGTGAAGATGTAATGAGACAGCACATACAACTTTATGTAAATGATTTTTCACTTGACCTGAGGGAGGAAGGGAAGCAGGCTATTAAAATATTGTCTGCCACATTTAAGAAAATCAAGAATATAAAAGTTACAGAAGGAACCGATTCACTGTTTATTTCCTGAAGTATCCAGAAACTATTTTATTTTTTTAGGGCTTTAGCATATACCTCTAAACATCTTTTTCTGGCAACATCATGTTCAACCATAGGTGCCGGATAATCGAAGCTGTCCAGCTCAGGAACCCAGTGCCTGATATATTTTAAGTCGGGGTCGAATTTCTGCGTTTGCAGATAAGGATTAAATATCCTGAAATAAGGAGCTGCATCGCAGCCACAACCTGCCGCCCATTGCCAGCCACCATTATTTGCAGCCAGATCAAAATCCAGTAATTTCTCTGCGAAATAAGCTTCGCCCCATCTCCAGTCTATAAGTAAATGCTTTGTAAGAAATGAAGCCACTATCATTCTTACCCTATTATGCATATATCCGGTTGCATTCAATTCCCTCATTCCTGCATCAACAATCGGATAGCCCGTTTTCCCCTGACACCATTTTTCGAAACCCTTTTCATCTATACGCCATTCTATAGCTTCATATTCCGGCTTGAAACATTTCCCCTTCCCTACTTGTGGAAAATGCCAAAGTATCATATGATAGAATTCTCTCCATATTAATTCATTGAGATAAGTTTCATTTAATGGAGATGTTTTCCTTGCCAGCTCCCTGATAGAAATTGTACCAAACCGAAGATGGATACCGAAATGGGAAGTGCCTTCAATAGCAGGGAAATCCCTGTTTTCCTTATATCCCTTAATCACTTCTTTTTTAAGCACAGTTGCTGGAAATACTAATCCAGATTTTTCGAAACCGATTTCTTCAAGTGCAGGTAACGCAACAGGTGACTGTTTAAAAAAAGAAGAGAAATGCTTTTCAGTTTGATAAGAACGATAATCTGATTCCTTTAAAGTGAGCTTCCACTTTTTCGAATAGGGAGTAAAAACAGTATATGGTTTGCCATCATCCTTAACAACTTCACTTTTCTCAAGAATAACCTGGTCTTTATATGTTTCAAAACCGATTCCGGCTGAGGCTAAGAATTCTGAAATAGCTTTATCCCTTTCTTGTGCATAAGGTTCATAGTCGTGATTGGTTACAACTTTTGCAATCGTATATCGTGACTTTAATTTCTTATAAACTTCTATTGGACTTCCATAAAACACTTCAAGGCTTGAACCAATTTCAACCAATTGTTCCTGGATTTCTGATAAGGTTTTATGAATGAACTCAACTCTCCCATCAGCCTTATTCTCTAATTTATCAAGAATATTTGTATCAAAGATAAAAATAGGCAGAACAGCATTCCCTGAAGTCAATGCATGGAAAAGTCCAGCATTATCCTTCAAGCGAAGATCACGGCGAAACCAGAATATAGTGAGGGGATTCATAAACTAAATATCACGTTCTAAAGCCTGAATAACACTATAATGAATAAATTGTTTTTACTATTTCATTGTAGAGGGGAATAATTTTTGAAGGTGCATATTGGCTTTCCCCAAGCTGCTTAACCCATTTAATACCGCTAATAGCATTAGTTATAAATATAGCTGTAGCTTTTTCCAGTTCCTCAATAGTCAAATTCTTTTCAACAATTGGTTTGTCCATTTGAATAAGCCTGTCAATAAGGTATCGCCTCATAACGCCTGCAACAGCTCCCTCCGATAAAGGAGGTGTATAAATTGCATCCCCTTCCATCCAAAAAATATTAGCCAATGTGGTTTCGCAAATTCTACCAAATTGGTTCAAAATGATGGCATCATTCCAATGATTGGCTTTTGCATAGAAAGCTCCTAAAGTGTAAGGAAGAAAGTTATTCGATTTCAAGTTTGAAAAACGATCTGTTGACTTTCTGGCATCTGGATATACCCCGATCACAAGTCCGTTTTCATTCAAACGATCATATTGCTCTCCCAGAAAAACAGCTTCAATAATGATATTAGGTTTATTGTTTTCCGGATCATATAAGCCGCCATTCCCTCTGATTACATTCACCCTGATTCTGGCATTATTCAATACCTTATTTTTCTGCGCCAGCTTCACTATATCTTCCTGCAGGCTTGCTTGAGTAAGGTGAACTCCCTTTTCAAACCCTAACTGAATCAACCCACTAAAAAGTCGTTCCATATGATAATCGAAAAGCAGACCTAAACAACATGAAATTCATAATGAATTTTGAACATTCCCATATGAGGCATTCGCAGGAAAATGAGTGAATGTAATGAGACGGCATAACTGCCATGTTTTCCACTTGACCTGAGGGAGGAAGGGAAGCAGGCTATTAAAATATTGTCTGCCACATTTAAAAAATCAAAGATAAAGTTGCAGAAGGAACCGATTCTATGTTTGTTCCTGAAGTATCCAGAAACTACTTTATTTTTTAAGGCTTTAGCATATACCTCTAAACATCTTTTTCTGGCAACATCATGTTCAACCATAGGTGCGGATAATCAGCTTCATCTCGGAACCAGTGCCTGATATATTTAAGTCGGGGTCGAATTTCTGTGTTTGCAGATAAGGATTAAATATCCTGAAATAAGGAGCTGCATCGCAGCCACATCCTGCCGCCCATTGCCAGCCACCATTATTAGCAACCAGATCAAAATCCAGTAATTTCTCTGCGAAATAAATATTATCTCCAGTCTATAGCAAATGCTTTGTAAGTGATGAAGCCACGATCATTCGTACCCTATTATGCATATATCCGGTTGCATTCAATTCTCTCATTCCTGCATCAACAATCGGATAGCCCGTTTTCCCCTATTTACCATTTTTTCGAATCCCTTTTCATCTGCACGCCATTCTATAGCTTCATATTCCGGCTTGAAACATTTCCCCCCTTACAACTTGTGGAAAATGCCAAAAAGTATCATATGATAGAATTCCATCCATATTAGTTACCATTGGAATGGTTTCATTTTAATGGAGATGTTTTCACGCCAACTCCTGATAGAAATTGTACCAAACCGAAGATGGATACCGAAATGGGAAGTGCCTTCAATAACGGGGAAATCCCTGTTTTCCTTATATCCCTAATCACTTCTTTTTTAAGAACAGTTGCTGGAAATACTAATCCAGATTTTTTTGAATCCGATTTCTTCAAGTGCAGGTAACTCAACAGGTGACTGCTTAAAAAAAGAAGAGAAATGCTTTTCAGTTTGATAAGAACGATAATCTGATTCTTTAAAAGTGAGCTTCCACTTTTTGAATAGAGTAAAAACAGTATATGGTTTGCCATCATCCTTAACAACTTCACTTTTCTCAAAATAACCTGGTCTTTATATGTTTCAAAACCGATTCCGGCTGAGGTTAAAATTCTGAAATAGCTTTATCCCTTTCTTGTGCATAAGGTTCATAGTCGTGATTGGTTACAACTTTTGCAATCGTATATCGTGACTTTAATTTCTTATAAACTTCTATTGGACTTCCATAAAACACTTCAAGGCTTGAACCAATTTCAACCAATTGTTCCTGGATTTCTGATAAGGTTTTATGAATGAACTCAACTCTCCCATCCGCCTTATTTTCTAATTTATCAAGAATATGAGTATCAAAGATAAATATTGGCAGAACAGCATTTCCTGAAGTCAATGCATGGAAAAAGTCCTGCATTATCCTTTAAACGAAAGATCACGAAACCAGAATATAGTGAGGGGATTCATAAACTAAATATCACGTTCTAAAGCCTGAATAACACTATAATGAATAAATTGTTTTTACTATTTCATTGTAGAGAATAATTTTTTGAAGGGGCATATTGGCTTTCCCAAGCTGCTTAACCCATTTAATACCGCTAATAGCATTAGTTATAAATATAGCTGTAGCTTTTTCCAGTTCCTCAATAGTCAAATTCTTTTCAACAATTGGTTTGTCCATTTGAATAAGCCTGTCAATAAGGTATCGCCTCATAACGCCAGCAACAGCTCCCTCCGATAAAGGAGGTGTATAAATTGCATCTCCTTCCATCAAAAAATATTAGCCAATGTGGTTTCCTGCAAATTCTTCCAGATTGGTTCAAAATGATAGCATCATTCCAATGGTTGGCTTTTGCATAAAAGCTCCTAATGTGTAAGGAAGAAAGTTATTCGATTTCAAGTTTGAAAAACGATCAGTCGACTTTCTGGCATCTGGATAAATCACCAGGCCGTTTTCATTCAAACGATCATATTGCTCACCCAGAGAAACAGCTTCAATAATGATATTAGGTTTATTGTTTTCCGGATCATATAAGCCGCCATTCCCTCTGATTACGTTCATCCTGATTCTGGCATTATTCAATACCTTATTTTTCTGTGCCAGCTTCACTATATCTTCCTGCAGGCTTGTTTTGAGTAAGGTGAACTCCTTTTTCAAACCTAACTGAATCAACCCACTAAAAAGTCGTTCCATATGATAATCGAAAAGTGGCATTTCACCCTTTCGCATTCGTATAGTTTCAAACAGACCATCACCATAGCGTATGGCCCGGCTCTCTGCCCCTACCAATGGGGTATCGGCTGGAAGTATTTTCCCATTATAACTTATCCATCGCTCCATAAAAGCAAGTTCCGTTAAAGGCATGAAATAAAAAAACCCCGGCAGAAACCGGGGTTTGACTTATAAACTATGATAATTACTGTGGCTGATCTATAATGCCATTTTTCACTGCATACATAACTAATCCGGCCATACTTTTCGCGCCGGTTTTAGTCTTTAATTTATCGCGAATCGCTTCCACGGTACGGGGACTGATTTCAACGATGTCAGCAATTTCCTTGGTTGTCTTTTCCTCGCACATCAATCGGAGCACCCGCATTTCCTTATCACTTAGGTTTACATCCTGGGCGCCTAAAACATCAGTACGTTTTGTGCGGATACCCGTCAGCAATGCCTTATTGGTAAGTTCATTAAAGAAGAATTCCTGTTCGTAACAGGTCTTTATAGCCTGATAAATAGTTTCTGAATCAGAGTTCTTAGTGAGATAGGAATTAGCACCGATCTCCATCAATTTGCTGATCATGGAATGATCATTGTGCATGGAGAGGATGATAACTTTCGCATCGGGTCGTAGTTTCCTGATCTCTGGAAGAGTTTGAATACCATCCATGATTGGCATTTGTATATCAAGAAGAATCACATCAGGTTCAATGTGCTTGAGGAGGTTCAGCAGTTGCATGCCATTGTCTGCTTCTGCAATTAGTTCTACATCCTTCTTAACAGATAAAGCCGTTTTTACACCTGCCCGGAAAAGGGCATGGTCGTCTGCGATTGCTACTTTAATAGGCCTGTCGTTTTCGGGTCTTTTCATACGGTTTGTATTTTCTACTGGTCGTGTTTATTGGACTTGCTACTATCCAGCGTTAAAAATGAGAAAAATTCGTGATAAATACCATAGGACATCTACGAAATTATACTATTTCGGAATATACTGTTTACTTAACTTCAAAAAGGGCTTTTACGATACCAGTCGCGGGGTTTTTCTATCCATTTGCTGCCCTTTTTACGAAAAACAGGGGAAAAACCGAACCCCAATAATAGAGCAGAACTGCTCTTGTCTGCCATACTGAACTGGCCTACTTTTGTGTCAGAAGTTGATTGATAGGGATAGCAAACCTATACCATCCAATGTCCAATAATCGTCCAAAGAAATTCTGATATTCTAGAAAAACCAGCAAAATCCAGTATCAGTCAACTTTCTTCTTTTTTATCCAAGTATCCTTAGAAAGCATCCAATACTCCTGTCTCCGTTTTACAATCGAGTCCTGTGAAAACCCGCTTCCAATTATCCAATGAATTCGAAACCGTCTTCATGTTCAACTATTTTCGAATTTCATTCTCTACCAAACCCGAGCACCAATTTTGTTAAGTTGATTACCAAGCATAGACAGTATGCCTGCTTTTGTGTCCTGATTTAAGAGTAGTAGCGAAAAACAGCGGTGATTTCTTTTGCAGTTGGTTATGATTTTTATCGAAATCAAGCTTAATTCTGGGTTTACTTATTTACATCAGTACCTCCAAACGCGGGCTTTTTTATGCCCACTGCTCCCAAACAACCAAAACCTCCCCCACTATCGTATAATAAAAAAGCGACGGGACAGTCACCCCGCCGCTTTACTCTACGCTTAACCTCAAAAAAGCGATTCTGAAACAAAACTAAAAACCTGCTAAAATCTTTCAATGAGGTTTTCCTCCTGATTCCAACGTTTTTTTCTTACCAGTTCCGTTGATTACACTTTGGCAAGGAGTAAACTAAAATGCTTTCTTCCGAGTCAGCACATCAATACCTCATAGAATAATTAAAGGAAAAATGATAAACAGGAATTGGAAAAGCCTTCCCGGCTAATCCAATATATCGGTAATAATAACTTTTGATGTTTACTACCTTATTGATATCAATACCCAGACCTATTGAAAAACCATATAAAAGTTTTTCAACTTTCGCTGCTGCCAAAAAAGATTGGATATATGAATTGGAAGCCATAACAAGAAACCTGGATGAAAACCAGAAGACACCCATATTATCTGTTTTGTTTTTCTCCCAAGCCCCTGTTTGAAAAAGAAACCCGGCATTACAAAAGCTGTTGGCAAAAGAGAATACCTGGAAGGTTTGCAAATCAGTATAACTAAGCAGCCGCTCTCCGGCCTGATAAAGCAATCCCAGTTTAGTTACCCCTTTATTCCAGCAAAAAAAATCATGAGATCCCTCAATAGACAAATTAAGTACTCCACTGGAAGGATTGATAAGTCCAAGGAACAATGGATCATTATTCCGACTCACTGCTGCAAATCCTGTACTGGTGACTCCGGTATATAGCGAGACTGGAACGACCCACTTACCCGGAACACCGAGATATAATTTAAAAAAACGGGCAGATGCATTCATCTGCCCATAGTTCATGATATCTACAAATCCGTTAGTGAATATTTCAGGCTTTGCGGTTCTGCCTGCAGGAATAGGCTCGCGCTGTAATGCGGAACTATCTACTGTTTGTCCGGCAACATTGTCAAAACACAAGGATGCAATAAGAACCCACCACCACTTTCCCATCTCCTCAATTTTCAAAGTTCACAAAACGCACCACTGAATCTCAATAAAGCTATTCCGCTTTTTTCAAACTATCAATCAGATGTACAACTGTGCTGTCATCCCAGGCAGAGGCGCCAACTTCACTAACCAAAATTTCACCCTTCTTATTAATTATATAGGTACGTGGGATAGAAGTACCTGAAAAACTTGCTGGCATGGGCGATTTTAAATGATAAAAAGGTAATGATACCGTTTTGAGCATTACATCCTTTCTAACTTTACCAATATCCTGAGTAGATATAATTCCAAAAACTACAGAAGAATCCTTTACGAGGGAATCCAACTTGTTAATTGTTCTCATTTCAATTCGGCATGGAGAGCACCATGTCTCCCAGAAATTAAGCACAACTACCTTGTTATCAAACAAAGTATCCGTTGAAACATCGGCTCCTGTCCTTATATCAACCACATCAAACTTCAAGCTGCCCTTAGCATTTATTGAGGAATCTAGATTCAGTTCTGGCGTACTCAATTCCATTCCTTCAAACAACTCTATATATTTTGCCCCGGTATACTGAGCAAAAATAAAAAATGCAATAAGTGCAATTGTAAGTCCAATTAAAAGTCCAAACAGTAAGTTTCTCATATAGTTATTCAATTAGAAAAGAAAGGAAATTTCAAAAGAAGTCTTTAAATTCTTCTTACTTAAATCAATACTTGATAGACAAATAAATACAAGCTGCTCCCATACTGAATCTGCATTGAGCTTTCATTACAGGCAAACCATTTTTATTAATCAAATCGCACATGTCACGACACACAGGATCCGCCTCACAGGTTTTTACCATGCATCTATAGCATTCACCAAAACTAATATCTCCATCCTTATTGCCATCACAATAGTGTGTTCCTTTATCGGGAGCATTATTATAATCATTGAAATTATACTTGATCATAATTTCCTCAGGCATACTATTAGCATTCCATTCCAGCACTATACCACGTTGTACATTTATTACACCAGCCAGGTAACAGTCATAATTCAAATCATAATACTTAATCACTCCTGTGCTTGTAGTTACATCATATGCACTATAGTCCCGAAAAAGAATCAAATAGCGGCCATTATTTGGTAATGCCCGATAATTGGGTGAAACTTTAGCCACCTGGAATTCCCCAATCAACCTTGATGAACCAGGTCTGCCCGCACCTACCTGTACATATAATACCGGAGCCGTTTTATCATCATTTGCATATTTCACATAACTATTAATTATTGCGAGAGATGCAATATCGTAGCCTGGAATTTTTATACAGTTGCGGGCTCTGGCGAAATCAGCGGACTGAATAAACTCTTCAATGGCACCTTGTTCAAATGGATCTTTTTGCGCATAGCTGCTACAGACTGCCAAAAAGAAGGTCAGTCCCAATACGATTTTTTTCATGGTCATGCTTTTTCAAAAGCCTACTCTGTTCACCACCCGGTTTTCGGCATACCCGTTTCATTTTGGCCAAACGATAACCGAAAGTACCCCGGCTTAAAAAACCGACC
>JBGAQE010000238.1:0-3403 GCA_044220885.1 Chitinophagaceae bacterium | reverse complement strand
ATTGGAAAAACTATTACAAAAAAAGGGGGGTCATAATGGAGGAAACTTAAAATGTAAACCTATTTTAGTACTACCATTGTCCTGTAAACCAAATACAGGATTATCTATTAACAAGTGTAAAGTTATTTTAGGACGAGTCAGTATTCCTCTGCGTCTCCGCGTCTCTGCGGTAAAAAACAAAGAAAAATGAAATCATTTCTACTTCTATTCATCTTCTTCTTCAACCTAAAAGGTTTCTCACAGAACAAACTCTACCACGAAACCTGGCGCCCGCAATTCCACTACAGCACTCCGCTACATTGGATAAACGACCCGAATGGATTAGTGTATTTCGATGGAGAATATCATCTGTTTGCACAGCATAATCCGATGGCCAATTACTGGGGACATATGAGCTGGGCTCACGCTGTTAGTAAAGATCTTGTTCATTGGGAACACCTGCCGTTGGCTATTGAAGAAGGAAAGGAAGTGATGATATTCTCTGGTTCCTGCGTTGTCGATTCATTCAACTCAAGCGGCTTTGGTAAGGATGGGAAAATTCCAATGGTGGCTATATATACAGGACATATAGAAGGAGTAAACCAATCGCAACACTTAGCATATAGCTTGGATCATGGTCGTAGCTGGACAAAATATGACAAGAATCCAGTGCTTGATTTAAAGAAAAGAGATTTCCGCGATCCGAAAGTATTCTGGTATGCACCTCAACGAAAATGGATAATGGCTGTGATGCTTCCCATTGAGAAACAAGTACAGTTCTATACATCCGGTAATTTGAAAGATTGGATATTGATGAGTCATTTCGGTCCGGCTGGAGATACAACTGGTATTTGGGAATGTCCCGATTTATTTCAGGTACCCATTGTTGGTGAACCGGGTAAGAAGAAATGGGTTTTCATGCATTCCCCTTCTCCCTATATGCAATACTTCGTTGGTGAATTTGACGGTACTTCATTTAAAAATGAAAACGATCCTTCTAAAATATTCCGTCCCGATTATGGTCCCGATTACTATGCTGCCATAGTATACAATAATCTTCCCAATGGTTCTGCTCCTGTTAGTATTGGTTGGGCCAATAACTGGAATTATGCCGGCGCTTTGCCAACCAGTCCATGGAAAAGTGTGATGTCCATTTCACGGGAATTAAGTGTAAAGAAAATCAACGGACAGTGGATATTGATTCAAACACCCGTTGCGGCATTATCAGCTTTAAAAGGATTAGAACAGGAGATAAGAAATATACCTGTTGAAGGTGAGAAGCAAATTACTTTCAGTTCTCAGCAAATGGGAATTGATATAGTGTTTGAAAAAGGAAGCAGTACTTCATTCGGGTTACAATTGGCAGCAGGCAACGGACATCCAATAGAAATCGGCTACGATCCTTCTACAAATAAAGTGTATATAGATAGAAGTAAAACGGCCAACCAATCATTCAACGAGCGCTTTGCTGCCCTAAACAGATATGAAACCATCCTTCCATCAACATCAAAAGAAATTAAACTGAAGGTTTTTTTTGACCAAAGCATTGTTGAAGTATTTGTGAATGATGGGGAAGCAGTACTTACAGCTCAATTATTCCCTGATAAGACCGATAACCGGATACAACTGTTCAGCAGAGGCGGAAAAACGCTTTGTAAGGAGCTTCATGTATGGCAGATGAAGTCGATCTGGTAACAGTTTGTAATTAAATAAATGTGAAGTAGGTTTGCAGGATAATTTCCGGAGAAGGAGATACATCTTTCGGAAGAAAAAACACAATTATGAAATTCAGGAATTTTAAGATGGTGAGCTATGTGGTGTATGGCCGTGGCTCATTCAATCAACTCGATGAAATATTAGCACCCCAGCGTAAGGGAGATGCACCAATGATATTCTTAGTAGATCATTTCTTCAATGGCAAACCTTTGGCCAGCAGAATTCCACTCAGAGGAAAGGATAAGATCGTTTTTGCCGATGTTACCTATGAGCCAAAAACAACACAGGTTGATGCTTTGGCAAAACAGCTAAAGGACGAATTTGGAACCGTTAGCGGTATCATCGGTATCGGAGGCGGCAGCACCATGGATTTGGCAAAAGCTGTTGGATTGATGATGACCAATCCGGGCAGCAGTGCCGATTATCAGGGCTGGGATTTGGTGAAAGTACCGGGAGTGTATAAGGCCGGTATCCCAACATTAAGTGGTACAGGAGCAGAAGTATCCCGCACTACGGTTCTTACAGGACCAACCCGAAAGTTGGGTATGAATTCAGATTTCACTCCATTCGACCAGATTGTACTAGATCCGGAGTTAACTGCTGATGCACCGATAAACCAACGTTTCTATACGGGAATGGATTGCTATATCCACTGTATCGAAAGTTTGGAAGGTACTTTCCTGAATGAGTTCAGTAAGAGT
This sequence comes from Chitinophagaceae bacterium, assembly GCA_044220885.1. Taxonomy (GTDB): domain Bacteria; phylum Bacteroidota; class Bacteroidia; order Chitinophagales; family Chitinophagaceae; genus Endoryza. Next base: position 1,007 of record JBGAQE010000238.1, on the reverse strand, counting down.
TATGGTGAAAAGGCTTTACAGCTTTGCCAGAAAGTATATGTAGAAAGAGATCATTGGAATGCAGAAAGCGATGAGATGCTGATGATGGCCAGTTATGCAGGTGGAATGAGCATCGCTTATTCGCAAGTGGGAGTGGCTCATGCGGTGAGTTATGGATTAAGCTATCTGCTAGGTACAAAACATGGTATCGGTAACTGTATTGTGATGAATCATCTGGAAGAATATTATCCTGCAGGTGTGAAGGAATTCAAATACATGGTAGAGAAGAACAATATTGAAATTCCTACTGGTATCTGTAAAGGACTATCTGATGCAGATTTTGAGAAGATGATGGATGTGAGTATGGGATTAAAGCCTTTGTGGGAGAATGCCCTCGGTAAAGACTGGGAAAAGATAATGACCCGCGACAAACTTCGCCGCTTATTCGAAAAATTATAAGTTGAATGACATAAATCAAAATTTATTAAATACCCTCTTGAGGGTATTTTTTTTGTATCTGGGTAAAGGTAGATTTGGCAAAACCTATAAACAACATGAAGTATCTAACTATTGCCCTGATTGCTATTCTAAGTCTTCAAGCCTGTACATCAGCTGAAGTAAAACCAGAAGCTACTGCTACTGCGCCTGGAATTAATCTTGATTCTGCTAAAGCTGCCATTGCAGCCAGCAATACCCTCTTCGGATCAAGTTGGGCAACCAACGATTCTGCTGCCTTTGTGGCAAGATATTCTTCTGATGCCTGCATCAATCCGCCAAACGCCCCGCAAATGTGTGGTTCAACCGCTATCGGTGCTTTCTTCAGAGGTGGGTATACTATGGGTATCAGAAAAATTCAATTAACAACAAAAGAAGTTTCGGCTGCTGATCCTTATGTAATTGAGACCGGTGAATTTCAGGTGGAAGCTGATAAGGGAATGGTATTGGATAATGGAAAGTTTATCGTTATCTGGAAGCAGGAAAATGGACAGTGGAAAATGTTCAAAGACATCTGGAACAGTAATAATCCA
>JBGAQE010000237.1:0-3423 GCA_044220885.1 Chitinophagaceae bacterium | reverse complement strand
GCGAATGGATGACAGCCTCAATCCATCAATCGCGATCTAAAGATTATCAGAATAAATTCCGCCAACTACTTTATGGCAACAAATCTGAAATGGAAGAAGTTATTGGAAAGCTCTCAACTAATAGCTTTATCCTCCAGGAAAAAGAATCGCTTGAGACATTTAAGAAAGAAGTGGCGAAGATGATGAGGGTGTTTAAGTTGCCGGGAGGGAAGAAAAGGAAGTACGACCTTTAAGTCAAAAGTAAAAAGTTAAAAGTCAAAATTGGAGCCCGTATATTGGAGAGGCGGTACTGATTTTGGCTTTTCCATTTTCAATAAGTTTCTCGCAAAGGCGCAATGAAAAATCTTCATTTGCAAATATTCCTTATTGCTTTAAGGGGCAAAGGGTCGCTCCGCGACCAATACAGGACCTTGATGCAAAAGGATAACAGGGATGCACAGGATGGGGTATGATTCTGCGAATCATTTTGTCTTAAACAGGATTAAAGGATTTACGGAAATACAGGATGAATAACTGGGATTAATAACTGGGATTAATATGATTTACGGGATTAGCTGGGATTTAGACCTGTCTTCGACAGGGGATTAATTACAGGACCTTGATGGGAAAGGATAAAAGGGATTATCAGGATGGGTAATGATAAGTAATATGTAATTCAGAATTACATCCTGTACATCCTGTGCATCCTATTATCCTTTCCATCAAGGTCCTGCATTGGCTGTTCATCCTGTATTTCCGTAAATCCTTTAGTCCTGTTCAAAACAATATGTATCGAAGAAACATCCTATCCTGTACATCCCTTTATCCTTTCACATCAAGGTCCTGTATTTACATCATTGTTTCACAATCCTGATCACATTCGATCGGCCGTCAATACTGATAGCATTCCAGTAATAGATGCCAGGAGCGATAGCAGAGAGGTCAGCTTTCACTTCGGTTAACCCTTGTGTTAAGGTAGCCATGGTCTGGTACACCACCCTGCCCTGTACATCCGTTAACAGGAAGCTGGCGGTGGTAGCGAATGATGAAGAAACCTGCAGAGAGGTTCGGTTGGTTATAATGGAAGGACTAGCCCTGAGTATCTCAATACCCTTGTTGGCCAATACTAATGCAGCAACTTTTGTAAATAAGGTTCGTCCGGTTTTCTCTACCGCTTTAATACGGTAATAGTTCACTCCTGGGCGAAGTGTGATACCTGAATAGCTGTAATCTGTACTTCTTTCAATGGCTTTCACGGTAGCTACCGGCTGGAACTGCTGATTGTCGGTTGACCCCTGAACTTCGAAATAATCTGCATCTACCTCTCCCGATATCTTCCAATTCAATAAGGCCATAGTTCCTGTTTTTCTTGCATCGAAACTCAGGAAGCTTACCGGCAATGAACTCAATGCATTGGTAGCTGCACTGGTGCTGCCAAGGGTGAAGGGACCAAAATTATTGGCACTCACTTCAAAGGTGCCATTGGATGTAGTGCCTGTAGTAGTACCGTTAAATAGATTGAGCCAGCTTGATCCATCAAAATAACTACCTACAAGAGTTGGGAAATCGGTAACTCCACTATACGGTGTAATCTTGAATTTGATGAAATGAGGGGCTGCTGTTCCAGTAATATTCCAATACTCTGCTGAACTGATGTGGTCAATGAACTGAGAGAGGTTATTCCCATATACTGTTGTAGGATTTCCTGGAAAATATTCCACAACATATGTATCTCCAACTGCACTTGTTCCGTTTGGACGCATAGCCACTGGCGAATACCGATTTTGTTTTCCCACATGAAAGGTAAAAGCCGTCTCACCTGTTTTTCGCATTGGCCCATCTATATAAGCAGTGGCCGACCCTCCCAAAAGAGAACTACCCCTGTTCATATTCAAAATAAAACCTGAATTGGTTTTTACTTTTCCATTCGTCAATTCCAATACTCCACCTGAAGCAATCGTAATTGCTGATTCAAGGCTCAATCCCTGAAAACTACTATTTGTGATTCGTAAAGTACCCTGAATATTAGTTGGAAAACTATTGCCAGTAAATTGCGGTAATGAACTTTTGAATTCATAACTATTGATACCACTGTTATTGTAATTGCGGCTACCCGTTATCTGGAAATTCCCAAACTGTCCTGAGGCGGTTAATCCTGAAGAAGCTCCTATTACCAACCACCCACCATTACCAGTATAAAAAGCATCGCCTCTCACCATGCTATTCTCATCAAATGAAAAGAAACTATTACCTGTAAGGTCGATAGTGCCTCTGTTTTGCGGGGGACCTGTAAGTGCACCACTAAAGGAAATAACAGCATTATTTGTGAGCAGTAATTTCCCTTTTGAACCAGTAGCCCCTATCCGCAAGCTGGAAGCAACAGATCGGTTGAAAAGAATAGTGTCTACACTGAAATTTATAATACCCGTATCGCCAGTTGCAGCACACCAACTTGTAGAAATGTTGAAAGTGCCATTGCCTTGGCAAACCTGGCAGGTACCATCTTTCATATCTATTTTTGCGCTACTATTGAACACCCCACCTGAAACCACCAGGTTTCCTCCACCCATATTTATTGGATTTATTCCGGCAACCACTGTACCCGCAACCACAAAAGCTTTGTTTGTACCCAAAGTAAGGCTGCTGTTCAATTTCAGAAAGGAACCCTTTGCAATCTTAAGACTACTATTAATTGTTGAGCCCGATAAAAATGTCTGAGCTCCTGATCCATTAGCTACCAGGAAAGGATCTTCACTTAATGCAGTAACAACAGCAGTACCGAATAAAAACAGATTGCCTTTAAATCTTAATTCATTATTTGGCTTCAAATCTACTGCACCCAGATTTAGTGTACCCCCATTCACTGTAATACTGCCATTCACCTGAATAATACTGTTTGTACCAGCACTATTCCCTTCTTTTATTAATAGGATAGCTTGTTCAATAATTATATCGCCACCTATTGTCAGGTTCAGATTTGTATTATTTGTCAATCGGAAATCCTGCAAAGCAGTTCCCGTTCTTTTTACAATAAAATTTCCTTGTATGGCAGTCAATGCACCCTGTTGGTTCCAATTTCCTCCAATACTTTGTTCATAATTGAGTACAAGGTTTCCCCAGTTAATACCAGAGGGCAATGTTGTGGTATTATTGATCCAGCTCCTGATTTCAACTGTGGATGTTGCCGCGAAATTTTCAGTACCTCCGAAAATGCTTGTTCCGGCTGTTGAGGTAACTACTCCAGTATTTTCATGGTAGTATGTGGCCCCATCCAATAACTGAAAAGTGCCGGTCAGTAAAATAGGAAATGTAGCTTGTAAGAAAGCTCCCGATTCTAACTGAAGGGTAGAACCAGAATTACCAATAGTCCAGGAAGCGGTGGTAACCATCGAATGACCCGACTGTATTATGAATAAATCGCCGGCTTGTGTGAAACTTGAAGGA
>JBGAQE010000236.1:0-3441 GCA_044220885.1 Chitinophagaceae bacterium | reverse complement strand
TGCTCGATTTTATTGATGATGTTGTTGATCCCCTTGGTAGCAGGCATGCCGTGAATTATGTAAATCAGATGCTTGAAAATGGAACCGGTGCCGACCGCCAATTAAAGGTTTTTGAAGAAACTAACAGTTTGCCGGCGGTTGTTGACTATCTTCATAACCAATTTCTGGCAGGATTATAATTATAGTTATTATTGAAAACTGCTGCCTTATTGGTCTAATTTGCTTGCCATTGCCTATAATTGGATATAAAAAGTAACAATAGCCTGGAATTTTTTGCCGATGCTATCAAATGAAAGCAAAAGCAGCCCTTTTATAGCCTTTTAAGGCTATAAACTAATTTTTGGTACCTTGTAGCCTTTCAAAAAAGCAAAAAATTACCCGGCGAATCATACTTTCCGCTATAATTTTTCGTTATAAAAAATTCGCAGACACTTGATTTTTAATAAAATAGAAAGTTTAGACTGAATAAATTCCAACTAGAAGTACTTTAATACAGTCGGATTTGGAAAAAATGTAAAACCCCTTATGATTCAATATAAAGAAACCACTCAGTGTATCTCGTGCTTAAGTGATAATTCAAAAAGGAAATTCAAATTTCTTTCAAAGGACAATAATTGGTATACCGCAATGAAATGTACTAATTGTGGTTTAGTGTATGCTACCCCCCAACCTGTACTTACTGCAGAGTCTATCAATGAAATATATGCCAGCGATTATTATGACAACTATTTCGGAACAGAAATAAGCTATCAGGACCCTTCACTTGCATCTTATTACATGCAATGCTATGAAAAGGAATTCGCTGTTTACAAACAATATACCAGCCAAAAAGAGGGACTGCGAGTATTAGATGTAGGTTGTGGCGATGGAAAATTCCTTGAAATATTCCAAAAAAATGGATGGCAGTGCCTAGGATTAGAACCTTCCGAAACCTCAAGAATCGTTGCCCGCAATAAAGGTTTTGAAGTTATCGATAACCCTTTCCTTGAAATGCCGGAAACCTATGGCCAATTCGACTTCATTTTCATGGATAATGTTATAGAACACATCAATGAACCTAATGATTTCGCTAAAAAAGCTTTTGACCTCTTATTACCAGGTGGTGTATTCGTTACAAAAACACCGAATTCGAATTCACTCATTGAAAAATCCGAAACAATTGCACTGCAATTACTTCCTTCATTCATGAGCAACGCTCTTATGAAAGGAATAAAAAAATATATGGGTATGGGTACAGGAAGAGTACACCGTTATGGTAACCTTCACCCACCAGTACATCTGGCCATTTACAATAAATCAAGCATTACGAAACTGCTTGAGAAAGCCGGATTTGAAAATAAAAACATTCATGTTTTCAGGGTGTCTTCAAACCATCCGAAATGGAGTGCAAAAATGAAGACCAAAGGAATCAGGTCCTTCCTGAAACTTATTTTTGACAATACTGCTAATTCACTGAATATGGGTGAATTCCTTATCACTATTGCCAAGAAATAAGAAAACATCCACTGGATGAATAAACCAGTGGAATGAAATCCTTTTCACCATCTTTCATTAATCCAATCCAAACAACCCTTTATTAAGAAGTTGTAAAGTAGATGTCTTGTACGCAGATGGTACAAGAATGGAAATGTTGTGCTTACTTCCTCCATAGCTTACCATGCTTACAGGAACGGCTGCCAATGTTTCAAATAACTTACTTAATATATCGGGAGTTTGTGCTATCTCATTACCAACCACAGAAACAATACTTTGTTGCTCTTCTACAGTTATATGACCAAATGGCTCTAATTCCTTTACGATCTGCTTCAAATGAATATCGTTATCAATTGTAACAGATACCGCCACTTCAGATGTTGTGATCATATCAATGGACGTGCGGTACTTCTCAAACACTTCGAATATCTTACGTAAGAAACCATAGGCCAGAAGCATACGGCTGCTCTTGATATTGATGGCTATGATACCGTCTTTTGCAGCAATAGCTTTTACACCCACTGAACCAGCTTCTTCCCTGATAGTAGTACCTGCAGCTTCCGGTTGCATGGTGTTCAATAATTTCACTGGCACTTTTTCCTGTTGTGCTGGCCAGATACAAGTCGGGTGCAATATCTTGGCGCCGAAGTAGGCCAACTCCGCAGCTTCTTCAAAACTCAATTGCTCAATAGGAAGTGTTTTCTTTACAATCCTTGGATCATTATTGTGCATGCCATCAATATCAGTCCATATTTCACATACACTGGCTTTGCAGGCTGCAGCAACTAGCGAAGCAGTATAATCGCTTCCTCCCCTCTTAAGGTTATCAACTTCTCCTCTGGCATTGCGGCAAATATATCCTTGGGTAATAAATAATTTTATTCCCGGGTGCTGTTCAAGACTATGTGCTAAACGGGTCTTGATCAAAGGAAGCATCGGTTCATCGTTACTATCGATAACCATGAATTCCAATGCAGGCAACAAAGCATGACTTATTCCTTTCTCTTCAAGGAAAACACAGAAGAGTTTGGTTGATAATAATTCACCTTGAGCCAGAATATCCTTATTCAAAGCATCACTGAATGATATCTTCAGAATGATATTCAGGAATTCGAAATGTTCTGCAACAATTGCTTTTGCTTTTTGATAAGCTGCATCTGTTGTAACCAATTCCTTTATGAATTGCTGATAGTGTGCTTCTAACTTATCAATATGTTGTTTCGCTAATGTACGATCACCTGCTGCCAATGCATCACCAATTGATACCAATGCATTGGTAGTACCACTAAGAGCACTTAAAACAACAATTTTGCTTTCTTCATCTTTGGTGATCAGCTGGGCTACAGAATGCATACGCTCTGGTTTCCCAACACTTGTACCACCGAACTTCATTATTTTCATAACAGACTTTTCCTGGTAATCCAGGCTTTTGATGGAATAATAAATTACCCTCCTTTTTAAGGAGTTGCAAAGATACAGTTGAACAGGAAAAAAAATATAAAGAAGTGTTGTTGCGATACCGAACGGTTGTAAGCTAAAGGCTGGATGCTTGATGCTTGATGCTCTTTGCCTAAAGCTTAAGGCCTAAAGCCCAAGGCTTAATTTGGTTATCCAACCGAAAATCAGGCTTCGAAATAAATATCCGTAGCTCATTATACATTCGTATGATTACTGAATAAGCCCTAGGCTTTAGGCCTTAAGCCTTAGGCATCCAGCATTTAGCATCCAGCGCTCCTCAGTCACGATAATTCAACGCCGGTTTCCTATCTCCTAAAAGCGCTTCATACTTATAATCGCCGAGTTGGATTTTGAATTCGGCTTTGGCTTTTTGGATGATGGCAGGATTCATGTAAAGGTCTATTGCGGTTAGAGCTATTGTTTTTGCAGCTACCATCATACCTTTTACGCCTATATCCGTTCCACCGCAGGCAACAGCTTGCCAGCTATGGGCAGGCGTACCTGGCACCC
>JBGAQE010000033.1:0-34621 GCA_044220885.1 Chitinophagaceae bacterium | reverse complement strand
GATACAATCATTGCCGCCATCAATTATATAGATTGCATCTTTTTTGTCTATGGCAATCCTGACCCGTGGAGGGAATCCGAATAATGCTGTTAGGGCTTTGCCATCTTTATACCCTTCCTTTGACCGGCCACCCATGTTTACATTGTTTGGTTGTATTTCACTGTTACCAGCAACCGTAAATACTTTCCTGTTTGCGATTTTTATGATACGGTTCAGTCGGAGGTCGGCGAATAGTATCTCTCCCTTTTTGTTGAGCACGATATCTTCAGGTGACATCAATTCTGCTGTAATGATATCTCCCTGAATATAGAGTGGCGAGAATTTTCTTTTGTTGCATAGTCCGGCTAATGTGGTTATCGTGCCATTGGTTGCCAGTTTCTTGATACAGCGGCCACTGCCATCGCTCAAATAGAGATTGCTAACTGAATCAACTCCGAAGCCGGCAATCCATCTTGTCTTCAATGCCGGATTGTCAAGTGTGTTAGTAATAGTGCTGACCATCATATCACGACTTATTTTCCGTATCACATAATAATCCCCCTGATTATCCTTATTGGTATCGTCCCTTTCCAATACGAATATATTGCCGGCATTATCCGCTTTCATGTGTTCAATACTTCTGAAAGAAGCAGTGGCAACAGATCCGTCTACACGCTTTGCCACATAGGGTATGCCGATATAGAAACTTACTTTACCATCTGGTGTCATCTTCCATATCACATTTCCATCTGTAAAATAGATATTGTCTGATGGGTCAATAGCCATGGCCTGGCATTTTGGCCAGGGGTTTTGGTTAAAACCTTTTTGGATATCATCTGTGATGATGGTGCTAGTACCATCGGGACTGATTTTTAAAATACGGCCTCTGTAACAGTGGATGATCAGATTGTCTTTACTATCGACTACGATCTGAGTGGGAGATGAGGGTAATTTAACAGGACTTACTTGTGCCATCAGAACCTGGGCTATAAGCATGCAGCCAATGCTCAATGAAATTTTCATACAAGGACTTTTAAACAGAGTAAATGCTTTTAATTTGATATGTATAAAAGTAGGAGAGGCTGAATTTTGAGGGTATCCCCTGAAAAAGGGATTTTGCGGGATGCAGGATGCATAATGCTTAATGCAGGATGCGAACAGCCAATACAGGGCCAGGAGGTCAAAGGAGAATTCACCTCTGCGTCTCCGCGTCTCTGCGGTTATTTTTTTTCACGCGAAGACGCAAAGGAATACTGTTTTAAGTGTTGCACTCTGGTATTAATTTAAGGGGCAAAGGGTCGCTGCGCTCCGAATACAGGACCGAGGATGGGAAGGATGATGGGATGGACAGGATGCTGAATGCTGAATGCCGAATGCTGGATGCGAACAGCCAATACAGGGCTAAGAGGTCAAAAGAGGAAAAAGAGAATACATTTAGTCAATCTCTCTAAAATTCAGAGGCTAACTTACAACGTACAACTTACAACGTATCACTCCCCCTTGATTTAAGACATCAAATTCCCCTTCCCCCCGAATATAATTGCTGATTCATCCCAATTCCTTTATCTTATGTAATTATTCGTAACACACAGTTATGCCCCACTGTGTATGACCCCCCATTTTTAATTATTCTATCATTTAAATCAAGAAAAAACATGAGACATTTACTGTCGAGTGCTTTACTGCTATTATTATTGGCGGGATGCACAGAGGCTAACAAAGACAACAAGGAAACCGAAGCTGTAAAAGTGGAAGGCGTTCCTGCAACAGAAGTAAAACTTCCATTTGCACTTGCCCGTCCTTATCAGAACTGGCAGATGGGTAGCACTGAAAATGTAGCAGCTGCTATGACAGGGCTGAAGACATTCATAGATAAGGATTTTGCAGGTCTTGCTGCTGTCACTGGCGATTCGGTGGAGTTGGTCTTCGATTATTTCCATACAAAACTAAACCGCGACAGTGCGATTAAGTTTTTTATGAATGAAAGGGCGAAGTATAGTGAAGTAAATATCACGATGTACGATTATGAATCTGTGATTTCTGCAGATAAGAAAAGTGAGTGGGTTACATTGTGGTACAAACAAGTCTGGAAAGATCCCAAAGGGATGACTGATTCCATGAATGTAGTGGATGATATCAGAATTAAAGACGGCAAGATGGTTGAACTCGATGAGAAAGTGAGCCATTTTCCGAAGAAGTAATGTAAAGTGTTTTGTTTTGAGATACCCTGCGAGAAATCGTGGGGTTTTTTAATGCGGGAGGCTGGATGCTTAATGCTGGAAGCAAACAGCCAATGCAGGGCTAAGAGGTCAAAAGAGAAAAAAGAGAGTACGACTCTGCGTCTCCGCGTCTCTGCGGTTATTTTTTTTCACGTGAAGACGCAAAGGAATACCGTTTTAAGTGTTGCACCCTGATATTAATTTAAGGGGCAAAGGGTCACTTCGCTCTGAATACAGGACCGAGGATGGGAAGGATAATGGGATGTACAGGATATTTATGCCAGAAGCTGAATGCTGGATGCTTGATGCCAACAGCCAATACAGGGCTGGGAGGTCAAAGGAGGACAAGCATGAGAAGGAGGAAAAGGAGAATACATTTAGTTATGCTCTCTAAAATTCAGAGGCTAACTTATAACATACAACTTATAACGTACAACTAATTATGTACAACTTATTATGTACAACTTATCTCCTCTATTGACCGCATCAACCATTAATTGTATATTTATTGGTCCCGGAACATATTTCAAAAAAGAGCCACATGATTGCAGAACAGGTTAAACCGATTGCTGGCAGAAAGTTTCTATTGATTCTTTTACTGATCCTCTCTTTTACCACTTCATTATACGCACAGCCCATTATCAGTTCATTTGCACCATTGTCGGGACCTGCAGGGACCTCGGTTACTATTTCCGGTAGCAATTTCAGCCTTACACCGGCTAACAATACGGTGTATTTCGGTGTGGTGAAAGCCATTGTTACCGCAGCTTCCAGCAACAATCTCACTGTAACCGTACCTGCTGCGGCTACCTATCAGCCTATCTCTGTTACGGTAAATAATCTCACTGCTTTTTCTGATAGGCCCTTTCTCGTGACCTTCAGCGGCACGGCATCGGCATTTTCAGCACAGTCTTTCGACTATCTGACACGGTTAGACTCGGTAGACTCCAATATAGAAACTACCAAATACACTATCGGTGATCTGGATAATGATGGACGTATCGATGTCATTACGATCGACCGGTTGAATAATACCCTCACTATTTACAGGAATATCACTACAGGGTCAGGAGCCGGATTTGCAGCGGGACAAGTGATCAGCACCGCACCGGGTCCAAGGGCCTGTTCGGTAGGCGATCTGGATGGTGACGGTAAACTGGATATCATTGTCTCCAATTTTGGTTCTAATACGGTCTCTGTATTCCGGAATACGACTACCGGTGCTGTGATTTCTTTTGCCGCTAAAAATGATTTTGCAACAGCCACTCAGCCTTCGGTTATTGCTGTAAGTGATATCGATAAAGATGGCCGTCCCGACCTGGTGGTGAATACCATTAATCTGGAAGGGTATGTTTCAGTGCTTCGGAATACCAGTTCGGGAGGCACCATTTCTTTTGCAGCACACACTGATCTTACTGCTATTGGCGGTTCCATTGAGGAAATCCGGACGGTAGATGTGGATGGAGATGGGAAACAAGATATACTGTTGCCCAACTATGCCCAGTCTGCCATTACCGTATTCAGGAACACCAGTATATCCGGTACTATCTCTTTTGCTCCATTAACCAATATTACCACCAGTGCAAATCCTAACGAAATAGAATTGGCGGATCTGGATGCAGACGGAAAGAACGATCTCGTGGTCGGCTATTATCTCGGCAACGGGATTTCCATATTCAGAAATACCAGTACCTCAGGAACCATTTCTTTTGGCTCCGCTTCCAATTACAATACTTCAGCCAATACCGGTTCAATGGCTATAAGTGATCTCGATGGAGATGGTAAACCTGACCTGGCAATTACGGTTACCGGTAAAACCGGACTATATAAAAATATCAGTACAACGGGTACCATACAATTCGATGCCCTGCAAACTTTGTCAACCTTTTGGGACGGCACTCTGTTTGCAGCGGATTTTGACGGAGACAGTAAACCCGATCTGAGTCTGAAAGCAGGTATTTTCCGCGCTGTCATCTATCAGAATCAAACAAGCTTTCCGCAAGTCAGTTCCTTTGCTCCCGCAGAGGCTGCAACCGGTGATACGGTAGTGATCAGTGGTGTAAATTTTTCCGGTATTACGTCTGTAAAATTCGGAGGCACCCCTGCAGCATCTTTTGAGGTGGTGAATACCTCTACCATTAAAGCCGTAGTAGGCACCGGCTCTTCGGGTGCTGTTTCCGTTACAGCTCCACAGGGTACTGGATCTCGCGCAGGATTTACTTTTTTGACCCGACTCTTACTGAACAGTTTCAGTCCTGCTTCGGCAGTATCCGGCACAACAGTAACTATTACTGGTGTCAATCTCAGTGGGACTACCGGTGTGTTCTTTGGCGGAGTGCCGGCCTATTCCTTTGTGGTAGTGTCTTCCAATACGGTTAATGCCATTGTTCATGAAGGGGCATCGGGTTATGTAACCCTTGTTGCTCCTAATGGTAGCGACTCACTAGCCGGATTCAGTTTTACCGTGTCCAATACGCCAGTGATCAATAGTGTGTTGCCTGCATCGGGTGTTGTGGGCAGCAGTATAACAATAACCGGACAATTCTTTGATGCCGATCCTCTGAAGAATGCAGTGTATTTCGGACCTGCCAAAGCAGTGGTTACTTCGGCTACAGCAACTTCATTAGTGGTGCAAGTACCCAACGGTGCGCGGTATGACCGCATATCCGTAACTGTGAGTTCAAGGACCGGTTATTCGCCGCAGCCCTTTGCCCCAATATTCCCCAATGGAGATATAACCAGTACGGCTTTCGCGGATGTGCACACAATAGAAACAGGTAGTTCGCCTTCTAATGTATGTATTGCCGACCTGGATCTGGATGGCAAGAATGACCTGTCTGTAGTCAGAGCTCAGTATACCAATTTGAATGTTCTCCGAAATACCAGCACCGGCTCAGCCATAAGCTTTGAGCCAGGAAAAGATTTTTCCGGATTTTCCGCATATGAATTCCTGGAGGCCGTGGATATGGATGGCAATGGAAAAAAAGATATGGTGGTTACCGGCGGCTTCACCAATAACGTTTCTGTGTACACGAATAGTTCTGTTCCGGGCACCATCAGTTTCAGCGGCAGACTTGATTATCCCCTGAATAACCTGGCATCAAATATCCGTGGCTTTGCCATGGGTGATATGGATAGTGATGGCAGACCTGATATCCTTATCCTTGGCTATGGTTCTGTATCTATCATCCGTAATATCAGTTTTCCGGGTACGGTTGTACTGGCACCAGGTTTCCAGACCATTGGCATTGGAGCAGGCAATAAAGCTATCCGTACAGCCGATATGGATGGGGATGGTAAAACGGATATCGTCCTTTTCAGTGGCAATGAAGATTCCATTTATGTACTCCGCAATACCAGTACGGCAGCAGGAATATCCTTTGCTCCACAAAGGGGCTATGGGGTATTGCAGGCGAGCGATTTTAATCTAATGGATCTCAATAAAGATGGTAAGCCCGAAATCATTGCTGTCAATAATCATCCTGATTTCCGGTTGTCGGTTTGGAAAAACAACTCTGTACCCGGCACCCTTTCTTTCCAGACCCGGAAGGATTTTACTAACGGAGCTTATCAACCGCTTTCGGTGATGACTGATGACCTGGATGGGGACGGACTGCCTGATCTCCTTTCAGCGAATGACTTCTTATACCGTTCAGTGGTTTTATCAAGGAATATCAGTACGGCAGATACCCTTGGTTTTGCTACCCAACAAGTGTATTCCTCCAATTCAGGTAATAATGGTGTACTGGCAGGATTCACTTCTGGTGATTTGAATAATGACGTCCGTCCGGAAATCATTTGTCCCAGTGGTGTGATCACCAATCCGGGCCAACTCTATATTTCAGAACAAAACCAATGGTCCGGTGATAAGTACATTCCTTCCCAATAAAGGATATGTGGGTACCGTAGTAACAATAACGGGTTCTAAATTCACCAATGCCAGCACTGTCAGTTTTGGTGGCAAGCCGGCGAAATCATTTTCCGTACTATCATCCACCAGTATTTCAGCTGTTGTGGATTCCGGTGCTACAGGAAATGTAGAAGTGAGCACGCCGTTGGGCCGATCTCTGGCCAGTGGATTCTATTATGGACTGGCTCCGGTGCTTACATCATTCAGTCCGGCGGCAGTAGGAACCAACGGACAAGTAACCTTACGCGGCACTAATTTCAATTGGGTGAATGTGGTGAAGTTTGGCGGACAGCCAGCTAATATTATTTCCAAAACAGATACATCCATAGTGGCATCGGTAACCGGTAATGGGGCTACGGGTTCTGTGATGGTTATCGGAGATGTGGATTCTTCTTCCTTGCCGGGCTTTACATTTGTTCAAGCTCCGATAATCAATTCCTTTACACCGGTATTGGGTACTACTGGTACGGTAATCACAATCAACGGAGCTAATTTCAAGTGGGCCACATCGGTATATTTTGGTGCTGTGCCCGCACAGTCGTTTACGATTGTAAGTCCTACACAGATACTGGCGACTGTGGGTGCCGGCGAATCGGGTGAAGTGAGTGTTAATAATCCCTGGAATGGTGGCTTTAAAGGCTTTTTCCAATTCTTCAATCCGCCGACAATCAGTTCCTTTACGCCCACAAGTGCTGGTGCGGGTATAACGATAACGATTAGTGGAACAAATCTGTTAGGCGCTACAGAAGTAAAGATCGGTGGTGTTGCTGCGAGTTCCTTTACGGTTATTTCTCCAACAAGTATATCTGCCGTGGTGGCAAGTGCTGCTGCTTCGGGTAGTGTAGCGGTGACTACGCCAGGTGGTACGGCCACAAAAGCTGGTTTCATTTTTGTACCGACTCCGGTGATCACTTCATTTACACCTACCACTGCGGCTACGGATACCACGGTCACCATAACAGGTAGCAATTTCACAGGGGCTACATCGGTACAATTCGGAGGGGTGCCGGCTGCTAGCTTTACTGTTACATCATCCACCAGCATATCCGCTATTCCTGGAAACGGTGCATCGGGTACGGTGAGTGTAGTTACGCCGGGTGGTACCGCCACATTGGCCGGGTTTACTTATATTCCGCCACCGGTTATAACTTCGTTTACCCCTTCCAGTGGGGCAACGGGAGCTACGTTAACAATTTCCGGTACCGGATTTACAGGAGCTACAGCGGTTCGTTTCGGTGGAGTGAATGCGGGATCCTTTACAGTCAGTTCTGCCACCAGCATAGCGGCTGTGATAGGCACGGGTGCATCGGGCGATTTGATTGTAACCACACCCGGTGGATCCGATACCGCAAGTGGATTTAGTTTTATTCCTGCACCTGTCATCAATTCCTTTAGTCCTGCTGCTGCAACCAAGGGAGGCATTGTAACCATCACCGGTTCCAATTTCACCAATGTGCAGTCGGTTAGTTTTGGTGGTACGGCTGCTGCAACATTTACAGTGGTGAATGCCACAACGATCAATGCAGAAGTAGGCAATGGGTCATCGGGTGCCATCATTGTGGCGACCCCTGGCGGAGCAGCCACACTTGCGGGCTTTACCTACAATGTGCCTACGGCTATTGTGGATCCGGTAGCTGTCAATTCAAAAGATTTTGTCATAACACCCAATCCAGCCTCAGGATCTATAATCATTTATCATCCCCTTGTGCTGCGCAATACCAAGATTCAGTTCATTGATATCCTCGGCAGGACGGTTAAACTGATTGTGCCCGCGCGCAACAGTCGTCAGACTGCTGTACAAATACATGATATGCCGCCCGGCATCTATCAGGTGATCTGGAGAGATGGGAAGAGTATTTTGTTGAGGACGTTTGTGGTGAAGTAGGGGAGGAAATGTTTTAGAGTGGGTGAAGTGGTGCCCTCACCCCCTGCCCCCTCTCCTGAAGGAGAGGGGAGTAGTGTTTGACTATTCCATAAAGTTTGTTCTTTATAACGCTGGTTCTTTTTTATAAAATGTATTATTCCTATGTATTGAAATTATAAATGAAATATTACCAATTGTAAAACACCCCCTCTCCTTCAGGAGAGGGGGCAGGGGGTGAGGTGGATGCCGCATACCCTTATACCTCTCTCTTCACAACCCTCCCCAAATAAATAGTAAAGACCCTACGAGTTTTATTATAATACTTCGTTTGCAACCTGACTGCATTAATTCAGTCCTGAAAAAAATTGTTGTTTTTCTTTTTTAAGTACCTTTTATAGTTCTGCTATTTTTTCTTCATTAAAACTAATTAACCATGTCAGCTAACGATGTATTGCCAACAACCGGCAGGCGGGGCTTTATTGGTTCCCTTGCAGTGGGTGCAGCAACAATTGGAATCGGCAGTTTGGTAACGCCATTACAAACGATCGCCGAAAAGACAACTTATAATGCTATGGATCCGGATGCCTGGTTCAATAAAATAAAGGGGAAACATAAGATCGTTTATGATTCGCCTCATCCCAATGGTATTTTTCCATTCGCCTGGCCCAGAGTTTTTTTACTGACCAATGCAGCTACCGGCACACCTGAGAGTGATTGTAATGCCGTAGTGGTATTACGTCATGAATCTATTGGCTATGCTATGGATGATAAGATCTGGGAAAATACCAATTCGGTGAAATTTTTAAAGTAACAGATCCCGCTACAGGTAAACCCGCTCTCCGCAATCCATTTTGGAAGCCAGCATCTGGTACTTACAAAATACCCGGATTTGGAGTTATCCAAATAGGCATTAATGAACTACAGGAAAGTGGTGTTATGTTCTGCGTTTGTGAGGCTGCAATGACTGTATTTAGTGCCAGAGTAGCCAGCGATCTTAAAAAGGACGCGGCTGAAGTAAGAGCGGATTGGATGAATGGGTTATTGCCAGGCGTCCAGCCTGTTCCTTCGGGAGTATGGGCTTTAGGACGGGCACAGGAAAAAGGGTGCGGGTATATTTTGCGGGGTAGGGTATTGAATGGAGTTGATATGTAAATCTAATAGGTCCTGGTGTTGTATCAGGACCTTTTTTATTAAGAATAGAAATAGAATTGTAAATACTTGACAGGGCAGAAATTAATTTGAAGATGGTTGAAGATGGTTCAAAACCCTTAGGGTTTTGAACCATTTACAACTTTATTTTACAAATAAGTTGCTGCTGATAAAAGCTGTTTTTAAAGACAGAGATTAACTGATTCAAAATCAATTCTCATAAGTTGTATCTCAAAACTTTTTTGACCTGTTGTGGATTCAGCTAGCATAAAAATAAAAGTTGTAAAAGTTGTGGAAGGTAAGATACAACCGGGTAGTTAGTGGGGTAGGGTTGAAAACCTTAAGGGTTTTCAACCCTGGGCTGAACTAATTACCTAAAACGTATAACTCTCTTCTTTTTTCCGTATCTTATGGTACCAACCTTACAATGCCAACTGCTATAAAAGCCTTTATTGTTGATGATGAAATACAGGGCAGAACGATCTTAAAAAACCTGTTACATCAATCATCGCCAGATATTGAACTGGTGGGTGAAGCAGGTAGTGTTGCAGAAGCTGCTGATTTGATAGGTCGTTTAAAACCGGATTTGGTTTTTCTTGATATACAGATGCGGGGTGAGACCGGTTTCGATTTGTTGAATACACTTCCAAAGATTGATTTCGATATTATTTTTACTACCGCCCATGATCAATATGCTTTGAAAGCATTTCGGTTCAATGCTATTGACTACCTTCTTAAACCAATCATATTTGAAGAGTTGGTTGCCGCAGTATCAAAAGTGAAAAATAAAAAAGGGAGTTTGTTCTCCTTTACACAGGAACAATTGCATCAATTGTTTGCTGACATACGTGAACCGGGCAGAATACAGGACAAGATATCTGTTCCTACATCGGATGGATTTATCATACTCTCCATAAAGGATATCGTGTATTGCAAAGCAAGCAGTAATTACACAGAATTCTTTCTTGATGGTCAAAAACCCATCTTATCCAGTTATACATTGAAACACTATGATGAGATATTAACCGGACAGAACTTTTTCAGAGCACATCGGTCTTATCTTGTTAACCTGGCACATGTTAAAATGTACCGGAAAAGTGATGGGGGAAATATAATAATGTCTAACGGACATGAAATTGAACTTTCAAGAAACCATAGAGATGACTTCATGCAATTTTTCAAAGGGGAATGAAATCTTTACAATCATATAAGATTTCCTTGCTGTTAGCTATTATTTTGATCCAGGCAACGCACTCCATTTCGCAAACTTTCACCAAGCAGACATTTAGCGTTATTGACGGTCTTCCCGATACATACATATTCAATATGAAATCAGATTCCTTTGGATTTCTTTGGATAGGAACACCACAAGGTTTAAGCCGCTATAATGGGAAAGAGTTTCTTAACTATGGGTATACTGAAGGGTTGCCTGATTTACGGGTGGATGCTATTTTTTTTGACCGAAATAATCGGTTGTGGGTAGGTACAAGGAAGGGGATGGGCTTATTTACAGGAAAAAAGTTTTTGGAATTTCCCACAACAGATTCTATTCCCATCACTTTTGTATTCGAAATTATTGAAACCAAGGCAGGAAAAATATGGGCACTAACAGATGTTGGAGTGTATGAATTTTCATTGAATAAATGGAAGAAAGTTCAACTTTATAAGGGGTATGAAAATAAAGCTACCCGTTCAATTATTGAAACAGATAGTGGTCTGTATATCAACTATGGATTTGTGATTGTCTTTAGGAATGCCAATGGAGTGTTTCAAGAAATCGTTCCGAAAAAGCCTTCATCCATTTATTATGACCGGATGATTAAGAACAGAGAAAAGTTGTACTTGTCAACTTCTGAAGGATTATTTGATATTTCGTCGTCCACACTAAAGAGAATACTTAAGGAACTTGCCCCAATATCAGACAATTTCGTTTTTTTTATAGATCATAAAAACAGGTTTTGGATAACTTCTCCGGAAACAGGCTTGTGGGTTAGTGGCCCTGATGGGTCTGATCCTATTCAGCTAATACATCAAAAAGCCCCGGCACAAACGCTGGTTTCGAATATTGCAGAAGATATATATGGAAATATTTGGTTGGCCGACAATGCAGGATTGGTTCGGATTACAGAGACGCACTACGAAGCGTTTCAGCATTTTGAACACGAAGGCCCCAATAATTACATCAGCGATATTTATTACGATCCTATAGGTTTGCTTGCAATTAATAATAATACGCATAGCCCGCATGTTTACCTGCATGATGCTTTTGTAGTCAGGCCTTACAAAAATGCAACTGCATTGAACCGGATAAGTGGGGGATTAATAGTAGACAGGCATCATAAAGATGGTAAAGGCAGGCTTTGGTTAGTGACACGTGATGCCCGGTTACTATTTCAGGACGGCAATACGCTGCTGGATTATACTAATAGGGTTTGTAACCTGAATAATGAAATTACTGATGTGATTTATGATCCAACGAGAGGCAAATTGCTTACTTGTGGGGGAGGCTTGTGCATGGGAGATGAAAATGGGTTCGCTCCTTTTGTTTTTTCGAACAAACCTGATATAAAAGAGGCGATTATAAGGTTATTCCGTGCCTCTAATGGAATTATTTATTTTACCACTCTTTTAGGAAAGGTTTATTCTTTGGATCAAAAGGGAGTATGTAAACTGCAGTTGTCGGAATTTAATTCCATTAACTGGATTGGCCCATTTTTTGAATATGCATGTGGCTCTATCTGGATTATCTATAAGTGAATATTATTTCGGAAATATCGTTGGGCTAATGAGAAATTGATTCCTGAAAGTATTATCAGTAATGATAATAGTCAACTTGTAGAAAATATCGGTTTTTTATGTTTTGATTCTCTTAGAAGGGTATGGGCCGTTTTGCCGGATGGGATGGTAGTATTAGATAGAAATGATGAATCTCCACATTCTGCATATAAAGTAGTAGGACAATTTCAAGCAAGTCAATTAGGTATAACAGATTTCACTGAAGCCAAACTGTTAGTAGATAGTTTGGGTGCTATTTGGCTTACTACAACAAAAAAGGTTTTCAGGTTTGATGTTTCGAAACTGCAATTTCAATCAGTGAAACCTAATGTAATTGTTGAAGATATTTTGGTAAACCTAAAGGAAACAAATTGGAGTGATTTCGATTTTAACAGGAAAGGGCTTTATCAGTTACCTGATTCCATTCGCCTAACTTATAAGTATAGTTCAATTGGTTTTTATTTTAAGGCATCGTTGCAGAATACAAGCAGCGATTTCAAATATAGTTATCGTTTGGAGGGACTTGATACTGCATGGAGCTCTCCATCTGGCGGAAATTATGTTTCGTTTGTTAATCTGCCTGCCGGAGAATATCATTTTGCGGTAAAAGCGCGTAATAAAATAAGTGAATGGAGTGCCCCAATTGTATATAATTTCATAATCCTTCCTCCGTTTTGGGAAAGATGGTGGTTCCGTTTGCTCTTTGTTTTCGCCATCTCCGCATTCATTATTTATATATTTAGAAGCAGGATCAATAAGGTAAGGGAAGAAGCTTCCATTCAAAACCAACTCAGAGATTTAGAGCTAAAAGCCTTAAAGGCACAAATGAACCCCCATTTTATTTATAATGCACTTAATTCCATACAGGCGTTGGTTTCGGGCGACAAGAAAATGGAAGCGATAAAGTATATAGGGTCTTTTTCCCGCTTACTGCGTCAGGTATTGGAGTATTCTGATAAGAATGTGATTTCGTTGGAAAAGGAATTAGAGACTTTGCGATTATATATCCAATTGGAATCACTAAGGTTAGATATGAACTTGAATTATCAGGAGAACATTTCAGATATGGTGGTCACTGAATATGAGAGAATACCCCCCTTGCTTTTACAACCATTTATTGAAAATGCTTTATGGCATGGCCTGAGTCGCAAGGAAGGCAATAAGAACCTGGCATTGAATATCACCATAGAGAATGAATGGCTTATTTGCCGGATTGTAGATAATGGTGTGGGTTTACAGGATGCCGCAGAATGGAATGCCAGGAATATCCGTATCGGACAGTCAATGGCCACAAGTATCAATTATAAGAGATTATTACAATATAATAAGACGGAATATCCTTTGCCAATAGAATTTCAGGAACTGACTACATCAATGGGGGAGGTCAGCGGAACTTGCGTGATACTACATATCAGAAGATTGTATTCTTCCTGAAATTTCTTTTAAAAAGTGAAAGGCATCTTTCACAGGTTCAAATTGACAGCTCACTCAATGTGGTAATAATTGAACTGTTTCCCCATTAGTTTAGTAGAAAGAAGGGTATGGATTTCTTTTTGGCGATTGCATTACTGGTCAGTATGCTGCTGATTGGTATTTACTGGAATGACCTAAAAAGGTTTTTCAACCACAAAAAGAAATCTGGCTGACTTACTTCTTATCCTGTTCCCTTCGATTCAACAATGTACCATTCAAACAGCAAGCCGACTTCCGTATTCACCTGTTCTGGTTTCTGCTACACGGTTTTCTATTGAAGCCGTATGGGTATCATCATTTGAAAAGAATCATTTTATTGACCAAATACAAAAACGATTGGAATGAAAAGTATTTATGCAACTTTATTCTTGGTTGTCCTGTTTTATAGCGCCAATTCTCAGAGTGTAGCGATCAACACTACAGCAGCTGCTCCAAATACATCCGCTATCCTGGATGTGAGCAGTACTACAAAAGGATTGTTATTGCCAAGAATGAGTACAGCTCAGATCAATAGCATTGTTTCACCAGCAAAAGGATTATTGGTATATGATTCTGTGAAGAACCAGTTGATGGTGAATATGGGAACAGCTGCCGTACCCAATTGGCAGACTATAGTCTATTCGAGTGGCTGGAATCTGGCCGGGAATTCCGGGATATCACCTGCTACTCAATTCATAGGTACAACAGATGTTTCTCCTCTTATTTTTCGTATCAATAGTATCCGTTCAGGCATCATTGATTCTGTTTTAAATAATTCAGGAATTGGGTTCCGGACATTGGATTCTATTACTACAGGATCTCATAATGCAGCTTTTGGATATAAGGCATTAAATAGTAATAAGGATGGTTTGCAGAATACAGCCATAGGATCAAATGCCCTTCGGAAAAATACGTCTGGGTTTAATAATACTGCTTTGGGTATGCAGGCCTTAACCTCGAACATAGATGGCAGCAGTAATATTGGAATAGGTAATGGAAGTCTTTTTGTAAATACCAGCGGTAGTAATAATGTGTCTGTGGGGTCTGGTGCTTTATTTTCTAATACAACAGGCAGTAATAATATCAGCATGGGATTTCAGTCGCTTAACTCCAATACTACTGGTTTTTCAAATGTGGCGTTGGGAGTAAGGGCTTTGCATGTAAATACAATACAAAGCAATTTGGTGGCGGTTGGTGATTCAGCCTTATTTTTTAATGGGCAGGGGGCTGTCGGAACAACTGAAGGATCAGGTAATACTGCAGTGGGTTCAAAATCGATGTATAATAATACAACGGGTTATCAGAATACAGCTATGGGCGATAGCACTTTGTTTTCAAATAGTTCAGGGTTTAATAATACGGCCTTTGGATCCTTTGCATTGAATGCAAATACTATTGGTAGTCAGAATACAGCATTAGGCTATAGCTCACTTATAAAAAATACCACTGGACAGTTAAACACGGCTACCGGAACGGGTACTTTATATAGCAACCAGGGAGGGTATAATAATACTGCCAATGGGGCCTATGGGTTATTCAGTAATATATCCGGCACTTCTAATACTGCCATAGGTATGTATGGCCTCTATTCGAATACAACAGGAGATCAGAATACGGCTAACGGTTTTGCATCTTTATATTCGAATATAGCGGGTAGTTATAATACTGGAATCGGGGCGGCTACGCTTAATTCCAATACCGGAAGTTTTAATACAGCTACAGGTGCTTATTCCTTGTATTTGAATACGACGGGGGATAATAATACAGCAGTGGGGTATGAATCGGGCTATTCGAATACCACGGGGGCGTACAATGTGGCTATGGGGCGCTCTTCCCTGCGGTTAAACGTTAGTGGAAACTATAATGTGGCTTTGGGATACAATTCCTTGTCTTTAAATGGAACTTCCAGTAATAATACAGGTATTGGTTGCTGGACTCTGACGAATACAACGGGAGGGTCGGGTTATAATACTGCTGTAGGATTTCTGGCTTTATCAGGTTTTGACAATGCAGGGTTTAATACAGCAATTGGCCCATTTGCGGATGTCACTATTTCTGGTTTATCAAATGCAACGGCTCTTGGAAATTCTGCAAAAGCAAATGCCAATAACAAAATACGTTTTGGGAATGCAGCAGTGACTGTTATTGAAGGCAATGTGGCTTATACGGTATTAAGTGATGGACGATTTAAGACTAATGTACAGGAAAATATCCCCGGTCTGGAATTCATTACTGCCCTTAAGCCGGTTTCTTTCCAATACAAATCTTATGAGTATGAAAAGTTTCTTTTGCAGAACAATCCGAAGCAACAGAGTGAAATAATGAAAGAGACTTTTTCAGATGCTGAAAAAATGGTCCACATGGGACTCATCGCCCAGGAGGTTGATAAATTGATAAAAGATAGGGGCTATACTTTCAGTTTTGTTCACACACCCACAAATCCGACCGACAATTACAGCATTGCTTATGAAGAATTGATAATGCCGTTGGTGAAAGCGGTGCAGGAGCAGCAGGTGATAATTGAGGGGCAGAATAAAAGAATGGAAATATTGCAACAACAATTAAATGTGCTTTTGAAAGAAGTTCAATCGCTAAAAAGATAGAAATAAAGTCAATTGGATTTATGAGTTCGCCAAAAGTGTGAGGGTTTGTTCTTAAAGTACAACTCATTCATTTCGTCTGTAATGTATTCCAGCCTCACAACAACTTGCAGAATTCATAGGTAAACATTTTTTATTCATTAAACCTTTTCTTTATGCCAACTCCAAAACAATTGCCTTGGGCAATACTTCTATGTCGATATAATGATGATACCAATAATCCCGATCAAACTACTATTAGCCAATTGGCTGCTCAATGGAGGACGAATTTTGATGCAAGTTTTGTTGCTGCAAACCTAAATGATACCTGGGATAATGATCATAGGACCATTCTTGAATTATATCAGACTTTTTTTACTATTACTGGCTTATTTACTTTTAATGCTGTCAGGTATTGGGATGAAATGTCGCATGGAAAGATTTATGTTGGCGATACCCAGATATTTCCTTGTGTACTTGATAGATCTATACAAGAGGCTTATGATTTGGCTAACAAGCCCGGGTTTTCTTATCAGAAAGATACTTTTCAGAAAGCCAAGCAAGCTTTACAGGAACAACATGGAGTGGATTGGAAAGATTTTACAGGTGGTGTAGCCGTTTCTTTTCAATACCCCGAGTTTGGAGCGCAGGGTGGGTGGTATGATGGTGGCCCCGGCGTGTTTATGGATATCAGATATGTGAAGAATAATGGGATACAAGCATGGGGACAAGAGATGGGTCATGCTTTTGGACTAGATCATTCAAGAACAGATGGTGAGGTAGATGCAAGTGGTGTAGGAATTGATTATACAGATCCTTTTGATATAATGAGTACGCTAAATGCATTTTCAGCTACAGACACAAGCTATGGAATGCGGGGGCCTGGCCTAAATGCCTGGAATATGCGCAGCAGAAAATGGCTAGATGAGACCAGAGTTATCAAAGTATTGCCTTCTCAGGAATTAAATAATGTTGGTTATATTCTTCGTCCACTCCATAAGCGGTACTTGCCTGGTACATTAGCTATAGAGTTGCCTGGATATGGAGGGGCTAGCAATTATTTAATTGAGTTCAGGGTGCCCGATGACTGGGATGCAGGTATTGGTGGCCCAAGAATATTGATTCATCGATTTGAAGGCCCGCTGCAACAATTTCTAGGTACACATTCTTATTTGATGAAAGGAACCAATGGTCAGAAATTCCTTCAGGCAGGAGATGTTTTTGAAATTGGAAATGGACCATACTCAAGAGTTAAAGTGGATTATTTTGACATGGTCAAGATGGAAGCCGGTATCACTATTTGCCATTCACAAAAGGCTAAGGCAGGACCTTCTGTTAAAATTGGTAACCCTAATAGTTACTGGCAGGCATATAATCTCAAGCATTGCCGATTAACGAATATTGAAGGTACTTTGTATCCATTAAGTTTTACACTTAAAGGAAGTTGCCTGGGAACAGATTACCAGATTTTATGGTCTGTAAACGGTGCTTCTACTTTTCCTGCCGGAGGAGCACTAAACCAACCTATAATCGACATATTTTTGCCAGACCCTTCAGTACTCATCGTTGTATCTGTAACAATATTATTTGCCGATGGAATCTCTGTGTCTGATACATATAAGTTTCATTCTGTCTCTCAGGATCAGGCAAACTGGTTTACTATTAATTGTAATTTATTGAAATCGATAGATAGGATGGAACCAATTCCTTGGTGGCGCTGGGATCCTAAAATGCTTAAAGAACGATTCCCTCAATACACGAAAAGCCAATGGTCCAAGATTGCAGAAAGAATGGATACTATTGCACATACAGTAAGGCAATTAGGCAGAACAGAAGGAGAGTAAATGTGCTAAAGTGTGGATTGCACAATTAATTTTTGGTTGTAAATGGTTCAAAACCCTTAGTGGTTTGAACCATTTACAACCTTTTTTTACAAATAAGTTACTGCTGATAAAAACATTTTTTGAAGGCAATGATTAACTGATTCAAAATCAATCCTCATAAGTTGTATCTCAAAATATTTTTGAACTGTTGCGGATTCAGCTAGAATAGAAATAAAAGTTGTAAAAGTTGTGGTAGGTAAGATACAACCAGGTAGTTGCTGGGGTAGGGTTGAAAACCTTAAGGGTTTTCAACCCTGCAATATGACTACCGCCCATTTTTCTTCATCACCTCCATTTCCGATTCTGCTTTCAATGCAGCTTCAGGTAATTTGAATGTGGCTGTAAATGGTTTCTTTTGTTGCTTTCCAATCTGATAAAGGATAGGTTGATTGTTTAATTTACTGACAACATCCTTATCATATATTCTGAAATAAATTCCATTTTTGGTCCCCCCATACTCAGGTATCTTATATTCCCCTATATAAAAATCTAGCTTTGTATTTAAAAAAGCCGGCCTGTTCTTTAAATCGAAAAAGATGAGATAGGCGGTTTTCTTTTCAGTGATTTCATTTTTATCATTCCTGAACTTATATGGTTTTGCCGGCTGTACAAGATGAACGGAATAGCCAGATAAAGAAAATGCACTGTCCGGTTGCTTGTTTTGCTGACCCAATACCAGTGTAGTTGTAATGGATAACAATAGAGCAAGTATGGGTATTTTTATTTTATAAAGATTCATAAATTCTGTTTTACAAGGTGAATAGCTTTCTATTTTGTGAACTGTACTTCGTCAATAGCCAATATACCGGTTGTATGACGATTAAATTTAAATATCACTTCTGTCAAGGCTTTCGGATCTGTAATATTGGGTTTGCCGAATAAATCCGTCCATGGTATTCTTATCGTTTGAAGAATTGTCTTGGGACCTCCTCCCCATGGTGGTGCATCTGTGACCATAGGGTAGGGTAAGGGTTGATAACTGCTTACTTTCACCTGCGGACCAGCCACCCCTCCCACAACAACCTGTACGGTCATGTCTTTATTGGTGCCAGGGGCATTTAACTTCTGAACAGCTTCATGTGTTTGTCCCACTCTGAAGGCAAGGTATTTTAATGAAGACAGGTTGACTGCCAATTCTGAAGGTATTTTCATATGCACTTCTGCATTTTCAGTATTGTCCCAGCCGGCAATCAATCCATCGGTTTGCCCCCATAGGAAATGCGGACTGCCATTATCACTGAACCTATAGTCGCTGTAGATACTGAAGTTACCTTGTTGTGAATTGGTTACTCCGGAAAAAGAACCGGTTGCTAAATCATTATCTTCTTCATAATGATTTACAAATATCCTGTTTGGATCCTGGTACTGGAAAACCCTTGTTACCGTTGAGGGAAGGCTACTGAAAGTAACCTGACCATTCAGGAAGAACTTATAGGAGTTCCAGCCTTTTAATCCAGCCAGGTAGAAGGCCGACATATATGTTTTTCCTATTGCCATCTGGTTCGCTTCTGAGATCAATTGGGGTTTAGGATTTATTTTGTATGGATCACCAGATGGTGACCAAACTGAATTCCATTGTGCATGATTCGCGCCATAAACCCATAACAATCCTTTAAAGTTTGAAGTGGTATTGGTAACAGGGAAGGCCCGGTCGTACATCATATGACCACCGAAATCTGATACATCTCCGTCATGAGAGCCATGCATCACATAGTAATCGGCGCCTGAGAGTGTAATTGGCCCATTATCGAATTGACCATCAACAGGTGCGAGAGCGTATAGGGAGCGAATGCCGAAATTGAAATCGAAAGCGGGATCATTGTGATTATGTAGTGTTTGATTGAACAGCTTTGCCGCTACAATAGCTTCGCCACCCCGGCTATGTCCAGCCAAGCCTACATTTCCTAAGTCGACTTTTCCAAAGAACTCATTACCAGGTGTTCTGTTCCATTCGCGCCAAAGTTGAAGATGCCTCAGTAATACAATGCCTCTGGCATCCATTTCTCCGCCAACATTACCATTGAGGAAGTCTTCTTCAATAGATACTACAATCATACAATGACTGGCTAACTGGTCGAGTAAATAATCATAGCCAGGATAGCTTTTTTCTCCAGGATTGTGATTACCATGAACTATCAAAATAATGGGGAATGGCCCGGGCCCACTGGGATAACGCACTACGCCATGTAATGGAACAGCATTCATTGGGACTGAAACACTGATATCTGGTGAATTGAAAAATGAACTGACATCGGTTGTTTGCTTTGCAGGATCATTGGATTGTCCATACTCGAATTTCTGTGTTTTACCACAACGGCCTGCAGTTCCCGGATCATCTAATCCATGGCCTACAACAAGGGTAAAGCTGGTACTGCTGGTACAATTTCCCAATGCCTGCACAACAATTATTGTTTCGCCATCCACCAGCGGACGGGTAAGTTGAATGGTTCCACCACCACCATCTCCGATTTCCTGGTTGGAAGCAAATATCCATATTCGGGATCCTTCCACATATTCTATTACATGTACTGATTCGTCACCGGCTCTTGGCGCTTCTATGCGGGCAGGGGGTAAACTGCTGCAAGGTTGAACGGTTACAATTTCAGGGGGACTGAATACGCCGCAAAGTTCCTGTACAATTTCTACCTGATCACCAGAAGCTACCGGGGAAGAAAGATGAAATTTTACATGCGGACCAGGAGCGCCACCACCACCAATAACCGAACCGGCTTTTTTCAGTGTAACTTTTGCCCCATTAACCAGATTGTTGACAGTAATAAAGACTCCGTTTTCGTATAATCCTGTTACCACAGTTTGTGGTAATGAAGTGGGGGCGGCTTTTACGAGTTGTTCATCTGATGCCGGACTTACATCTGTACAAATTTGTGATTCTGCGGAGATAAGCCTGCCTTCGATAAACGCTGGATTAATGCCTACTGATTGTCCTTCTCCAACTCCCGTTACTGAACCTACAAGCGTTTTAGGACTGCCTGCAAAATTTTCTCTTGAATATACTCTGAGCTGGCCACCTGGAGGCAGGTGATTCACAGCTGTTGCAATACCACAATTGTATAGATATAGAAATGGGAATTCCGGTTTTGGAAGTCCATTTGGATATACATCTGTATGTTTTTTTACTGTTTCAGGAATAGAAGGGCCACTGGTTGCGCCATCAAACTCCTGGGTTGCTGTTATGATGTTGCCAGTGCTTAAATCGGGCGAAACGGCAAATATTTCACCATCCGGATCAAGTCCGATTTTTTGTGCAATAAGTGTCGTTCCAGAGTAGATACTGATTTTAGCGCCCGGCACATATCCTTTCACTTGCACTGAAGTTCCACAGTTCAGCAGAGGAGGTACTATGATTACCGGTGAAAGCAACCCTTTATTAAACTCTAGATTTGGTGTAGGAATAACTGTGCCACCCTCTTGTGGTCTTGGCGGATCACAACTATAGGTTATGATCATTACAAAAGCGAGTAACGTAAAATGTAATAGGCTGCAGGAAGAAAAATTCCTGCTGTTGGATAAAGGTTTCATTGTAAAATGTATTAATCAGTGATGGCTACAAGAATCTTTTGGAACCTCAAGTTGAATTTTCATTTGGGCTGGGAACTGAGCAGCAGAAAAAAAAGAAATGAATATGATAATGATCTTGTAAGACGATAGAAAGGTAGGCTTAGTGATTGTAACTGACAATACAACTTTGTGGGTATGCGGGGGGCTTGCAGCTTAGGGCTTGATGCTGGATGCTTGATGCCTAAAGCTTAAGGCCTAAGGCTTAAAGCCAACAGCCAACAGCGAACAGCCAATACAGGAACAGGATTGAAGGATTAAAGGATGGGCAGGATGCTGAATGCTGGAGGCGTGATGCTTGATGCTGAATGCAAATAGCCAATACAGGTCCAGAAGGTCAGAGGAGGAAAAGGAAAAGCAATCTCTGCGTCTACGCGTCTCTGCGGTTAAATTATTTCACGCGACTTTTCCCGACCGTTTCGGGAAAGATGCAAAGGAATAATTCCTTACGCATGGCACCCTGAAATTAATTTAAGGGGCAAAGGGTCGCTTCGCTCCGAATACAGGACCAGGATTTAAAAGATTGAAGGATGGGCAGGATGAACAACGAATACAGGGCCAGGAGGTCAAAGGAGGAAAAGGAGAATATAATTATTCGTTCTCTCAAAAAATAAGTGGCTAACTTATAACGTACAACTTACGATCTACAAATACAACTTCCTTCTCCTTACTGTGGCATTACCAATACACTCATATACTGTAAATAAGCGGTTATGCCTATTGTTTCGCCTCGATATATGCCTAACTGAATGGTGTGTGTGCCAGGTACTACATTGACCGGAATATTGCTTACCAGGATTGGAGTAGGTATTACTTCATCAGTAATAAGGTAAACGAGACTATTTGAGACGGGATATAATACCCCGTCTAAAAATACTATTATTTTTGGGTTTGTTTTACAAGTTCCAATGAGTGGACAGCCTCCAAAATTGTATCCATATATATGAGCAGATATCAAGAGGGTGCTTGCCTGGTTACAGGTAACGACAACATCACCTCCAGAGCCAAATGGTTTGTTCGAAGCAGGCTCACTATTGGTGAAAGCTAGACCTGCAAATGAAGAGTTATATACTCTAACCGGATCCACCCAAATGGGGGCTGCTCCATTGCCTGAGGAACGTAACACTTGTCCCGCTTGGCCTGTATTTCCTCCAAAAGAAACAGCTCCAGTTTGTGTATTCATAATAAGACTCCATCCAGTACCGAGACCATAGAAACCTATTTCGTTATCAGATTTCATTCCAACAAAGGCAGGAGTTTGGGTATTTGTTGAATTATTTAACCAGATACCTGCACTATTGGATGATTCTGCCCGTAATCTCATGCGGCCACCAACATCCATTTTATATACTGCATCTGAAAGGCCAACGCCTATATTCCCATTGGGGGCTATGGATAAAGCAGTAGGTAGTGTCATGTTTTGATTGGCAGTAACACTGTTAGCCGATACGCCGAAAATCATTCCGCCTACAGCAGGGTTCACACCTATATAACCCCCATAGCCTGTTGCAATAGCTTTACGGGTTGCGTTGTAATAGGAATTAAAACCAATGCCTGGATAATCAGATTCGAAAGCAAGACCTGTTGTATTGCTCCCCATAAGGGTATGTACAGCCCCCACTTTCTTATCTACGGTTAGTCCAGCTAGTGAGGGACTGCTATTGCCAACTCCTAAAAGCCCGGAACCCGTTAACCGCATCAATTCAGAGAAATTGTTTCCTGAACTTAATCCGAATTGAAAGTCATTCCCACTTCCAGGAACCTGGAATTGGAGCGTATTGGTACCTGTAGAGAATCCATAAAAGTTCCCATTCCCTGCATCGGTGAGTGATATTTTTGGCCCTATATCGTTTATAAAGCTCAAGGGGTATTTGGGACTTTGATTATTGATTCCTGTATTTCCTGTCCGGAAATTGTGTACGAATTTCCAACTGAAATTCTGGCCGAAGAAGCCGACAGTAGTATCACTGGCCATCCCCATGAATGTTTTTACAAGGGTGGAATCGGCTCCGGTACCTGATAGCCAGATACCTGCTGAATTGATCAAGTTGATACCTCCTCTAATCCGAATCCTTCCGCTAATATCTAGCATATGTTCGGGGTTAGTATTGCCAATTCCTATATACTGTGCATTCACTGAATGGTTTATTATAAGAAACATGATGGCTGCTTTAATTGCTTTCATGCGGTTAGTTTAAAAGTAATTGATAGGCCGAATATCGGGACTTGGGATGGGGTGAGAAATAGCCCGAAGGGTTGAGTTTTTGGGACTTGATGGGTGGTGCTTAAAGCTTAAGGCCGATGCGGGGCTAGATGCTAAATGCTGGATGCTGAATGCCAACAGCCAACACAGGGCCAGGAGGTCAAAGGAGTGAAAGGAGAGTAAATCTCTGCGTCTCTGCATATCTTTTCACGCAAAGACGCAAAGAAAGAATGCTTTTAGTGCTACACTCTGATATTAATTTAAGGGGCAAAGGGTCGCTTCGCTCCGAATACAGGACCGAGGATGGGAAGGATGATGGGATGGGCAGGATGAACAGCCAATACAAAGCTAGGAGGTCAAAGTAGAAAAAGGAGGAGAAGGAGAATACATTTAGTTATACTGTCTAAAATTCAGAGGCTGACTTATAACGTAGAACTTAAAACGTACAACTTCTATTACAGATCTTCCAATCCACCAACGAAATCACCCCATTCCCAAACCGGATCGTTTCAGACGGGTTGTTGATATTGGTAAAGAGGATATTGAATTTGGCTTTGAATTTTTTATTTGGGACATCTGATTCCAGGATCTCAATGCTGCCACTAGTGGGCATGTATTTATAGTTGTTGCTGCTAGAACCGTATCTGGTAGTGATTTTACCGCTGCCACAATACATATTAGGTGGTTCGAAGTGGTCAACGGTATAGATGCCGGGAGCGAGGATAAGGGATATTAAAATCGAGTTCGTGTATCTTTGAATTCAGCGGTCTGGCGGTAAACCGAATCTCTTTTTTGGTACCTGAGCTGATGCAGCTTACGTAAGGATAAAGATATTTATATTGCCAAATGGTGGAATTTATACCTGTTACAGTACATTCCAATTGGTTATTTAAGAGATCAGTTGTATCAAGGCTTAGCGGGATATCGGTAAAAATGCCATTGGTAAGAGGCAGGTTCTGGGTTCTGTTTTCCGCAACATATTTCATATCTATTTTGCCACTGATCAGATTGTTTGCCAGATCCAGCTTAGTGATAGTGACTGACCCGCCAGTGCCTGGATCGTTACCGCTTGTGACATAGGTAATACTTGAATTATATAAAATAGCGCTATTTATTGAATTGGGTTCAAATATGTATTTTTTTAAAGGCTGCAGGCTATCGGTATAGAAAGCTGTTTTTATCTCATAATCATAATCCTTTGCTTCAAAATATATAGAGTGTCCTTTGGTATCATAGATAGCGCTATGACCCGGGAAATCCACTTGTTTCCCATCCACAAGAACAGTAAATGTCCCCTTATCCCTTGGGATTTCTGGACCACGGTTATCGTCTTTGGTACAACCGATAGCAAATGCAAATAAGACTACTAACGGGAATAGGTGGTGGATAGGTTTCATGAGGTAAAGGTAGGAAAATTCGGGTAGTGGAGGATGGGAGGAGGAAAGGATGGGAGTAGGTAAGTGGGGAAGTATGAAGGTATGAAAGGAGGAAAAGAAGAATACAATTATTCAAACTCTCTGAAATTCAGAGGCTGACTTATAACGTAGAACTTAGAACGTATAACTAATTCCTTATTTCTTACATTTGCTTTGTACAGAACCGTTAGGAATAATTACTTATTAAGAATACCGTTATGAACAGTACAATAATTAACTGGAGGACTCTATCACACTTGCTATTTTGTTTATTTGTTATCACTGGAATGGTAAGTTGTAAGAAGGAATCCTCTTTCGAAGTTGGAACAGCGGGTGGTGGCATTTCTGGCGGAACGGCTGTTTTCGTGCTTGTTCCAAGTGGCACCAATTGCTCGGATGCAATTGTAACTGGTCTTTTTGAGGTTGGAACAAAACTTACTACAGATTCAAAAATTACTGTAACTGTTAACGTAACGCAAGTGGGTACCTGGT
Organism: Chitinophagaceae bacterium; assembly: GCA_044220885.1. Lineage (GTDB taxonomy): Bacteria > Bacteroidota > Bacteroidia > Chitinophagales > Chitinophagaceae > Endoryza. The sequence goes on along the minus strand of JBGAQE010000033.1, from coordinate 9,125 downwards.
CGTACACTACCGGTACAGCCAACGGCATAGCTTTTTCAGGAGCGGGGACTTTTACTGCAACCGGGTCGCAGGTGATTGTTTTGACCGGCACCGGTACACCTTCTAAAGCAGGCGACTTTACCTTTAAATTGAATATCGGGGGTGCCAATTGCAATATTGTGGTAAGTGTATTTGCTGCTGGAACCGGGGGGACAGGAACTGCTGAATATTATTATAAAGCGACCATTGGAGGGGTTTCCTATAGTCAGATTGTAACGGATAATAATGGCTATGAAGTTGGCTCAAGTATGAGTGGGTTAGATATTGTTTCATTCGGCGCCAGCATTAACTATTCAAATCCACCTGCACCGCGTGGCTTAACAGAAATGGCGATCGGTAAGGGAATGATGCATAATTATTTATCGGCTACTAAGAGTCAGTTCTACGCATTTTTTGCTCCGGGTACATATCCTTTTTCCAAAATAGGATTGAATGAAGATGGGGTGGATATTTACTGGCTAGATCCTTCTGGTGTTGAATGGTCTACTCAGAATGGGGTGTTAGACGATCAGGTGGGAAGCAGCTTCACAATCATCAGCACTGAAGATGCGCTGGATGCGTTGGGCCGCACCTACATAAAAGTGAAGATGCAGTTTAATTGCAAACTATATAATGCCAGTGGCGCCATGAAAGAATTGAAGAATGGAGAGATGGTAGGGGCTTTTGGGATGTTGTAAGACGCTAGCTTCAATTTGTTTTCACGCAAAGGTGCAAAGGAATAATTCCTTGCGATGGGCATTCTGAAATTAATTTAAGGGGCAAAAGGTCGCATCGCGACAAATACAGGGCTAAGAGTTCAAGGAAGGAAAAGGAGAATACAAGTAGTCAAGCGCACAAAAATTCAGAGACTGACTTACAACGTATAACTTAAAACGTACAACTTCTCCGGTTATTAGCCAGAGAATGTAATTTTCCTGGATTATAGTATTGCAAAGGGAGGCAATCTGGTTGCGTATCGGTGGAGTGGGAAGAGAAAATGAGTAGAGGAAAATTTTGTGGTGGTTGAGGGAGATTATAGAAGTAGGGTTGTAGGGACGATAGGAATTAGGGTTTATGAGTTGCGGGAAGTTTAGGACTACAAAGGTTTTAAAGTTTAGTGTGATTATAATATAGACGCAAACCTTTGGGGTCTTTACAAGTAAATTGTAAGTAGATGAAATGAGCGGAAAACCATAGCCACAGAGCTGAGAAAAACGTGTCAGAATTTCGCCGAAAAATCACTTTACAACCGACCACCCACTTTATAGATCAACCCAGCATTGTGTTAATTTTCCTACATTACATTCTTCAACTAAACTTAACCGTATGTATCATCTGAAATTGTGTGTTGCGTTTATGCTCTTATCTTCCACTGTGTTTGCACAAAAGGCAGTTGTTAAATGGGGGGAAGAATTCAAATTGGAAAGAGGAAGTACTGATCTTCATGTGGTCATGACTGACAAAACGGGAGTTTATTTAGAGCAGGGACATCTGGAATTTTCAAACTATCATATTTTAAGTATAAGCTATGAATCCTCAGCTACCCTCGTAAAGCTGGATCCCATGCTTAAAGAAAAATTCCAAAAGAATTATTCAGATGCTCTGGGTGATCGGCAGTCGCTTGAGTTTTTTGTTTTAAAAGACAGACTATTCCTGTTTGCCTTCCAGAATTTCAAGAAAGAATTGACAGTGACGATATCGGGTGTAGAGATCAATAAAGAAAATGGCGAATTAATAGGAAACTGGGTGGATATGGCGACTCTGTCCAGAGTAGATAAGAAAGAGAATATTCAGTTCAAGCTATTCCCTAATGCAGACAGTACAAATATTGTCATGATCAGTTCTGCACTGGGGACTGAAAGGAATGAATACCGGGTACAGACATTTGATGTAGGCTTACATGCTGTTTCAAAGGCTTTCCGTATCAGCAATGAATTTGATTGGAATACCTATAAGCTTGAAGAGATATTATATACAGTTGACAAAAGAGTCATTCTCGCTGGCAGAGTCTATACTTATGAAGAAGGAGCCAAGAAGAAGGAAAAGAATCTGGCGTTTAAGAGTTATAGTATAAGGATATATGACGAAACCGGTAAACAACAAGCGGAGATCAATACCGCTGTCAATGGAAAGTGGCTTACCAGCACGCAACTTTTACTGGACAAAGGGAAAGATTTGGTGCTGTTGGGTTTTTATGGGAATAGCCCCAAAAGCAAGACTATTGATGGGTTGTTAGTGCAGCGTATCAATCCTCTTACAGGAGAAGTGTTGCAGACAAATGAGAAAGTTTTTAAAGGTTCTGAGTTATCTTCTGAGGGTAGTGGTGGAGACGAGGCAGACGAGGAAGAGACTAAAGAGGAGAGAAGAGAGCGGGAGGAGTTAGAGAAACAAATGGCAGAGGGTTCGTATTCACGGTATATGAAATTCAGGAATGTTTATCATACCACTGATGGGGGTTTGTTGATATTGGCAGAGAAGTATAATAGGATATATAAAACTACCACCGATAATTCCACTGGTGCAGGCGGTAATTATCGGGGACCGCGCACTACTTATTATCTCATTTATGAGTGTGGTGACCTCATGGCCATTAAATTAGATGCCAAGGGTGGTTTTGTGTGGATGCAGGTAGTTCCCAAATTCCAGCGCGAAACTTTCCTTTTTAATACTTTCAATGGGGCAGGCGTACCCAGGGAACAGGCAGAAGCTGTCAATAGACCTTTTTTTGCAAGTTTTGGTGCCATTCAGACTCCCACGGCCATCCATATATTCATGAATGATAGTCCAAGGAATCTGGATGTAGTATCGGCTGGACAGCGGTATAAATCAGTGTATAAGTTCAGTAAAACAGATTTATTTGAACTGACAATTAATGAAGCCACAGGCAAAATCACCCGTAAATCACTATGCTCAAACGCCGATATTCCAACATCCATGCCTCGCTTGGGGAGTGCAATTGGTACTAACTGGTACCTAGTTGGTAAAACAGACCGGATCTTCAAATCAAAGTTGATTGTTGGGATGATTGGGGTAAAGTGATAGCTCTACTATTTAAAGGCCTACTGTTGTTATCTTCTAAAGTCCTCACCTGCTTAAGAGTAAAGGGCTCTCAGATGACAGTTCATAGAAAGATTAGTTTATACTGGAAGTTCGTTTTAGTTGGCAGCAAGCACGAAAGCAGTAATCCAAAAATTAATGGTACTTACACGCCCCATAAAGAGGATCTAAAAGTTCTGTTCTATAGCTTTTAATGAGGAAGGATTTTTTTGTAGTTGAGACTCGATTAATTTGTGACATTGTTGTAGGAAAACACCCAGTTTGTCGTTTGCCCATCGTTTTTCATTGTAATTTTCTCCATATTGAATTCTTATCTTAAGAACACCGGTTTTTTCTATCTTATCTAATAATTCAGCTTTTTATGAAAAAATTGATTTGTAATAGTCAACTTTTTTGTTGCGATTAAACCAGCAGATTTATCCATTTTATCCGATTATTTTTTGAAGGAATTTGTTTGTTTAGTCTGGAGTTATCCGAATCTGTTTGCAAACAACTTCCCGTATGGAGATTATCATGTACAACGTTTATATATTTTTTATTACTTCATCATTCTCTAGTTTTCCTTTAATAATACAATACAATTGCTATCAATTTTTTTGACATTTTTTGAAATTGAAAAAATGATTAATAAGCAATAATCATTTGATTGAATATTTAGAAAATTTCTCCAACCGATCATATATTAAATTGATAAGTCACTTTTACCTTCAAATTACTACCGTCATCCCATTTGTTCCAAATATGACGCACTCTATTTTCTTTTTTTTTAATTCTATCCCAACTGATTTTTGCGGTTATGCAAGAAAATAAATAGAACAACAAAAGATTAAATAAATGGCAGTACGATTCATTTGTATATTGTTGATAATGTTAATGCAATGGACGTTTTTGAGCTTGAATAAAATGATTCATTACGGACTTGTTGTTGAAGATTAAAGATAAAAAAGTAGAATTTAACAAGCAATAGCAATGGGTTATCGATTAGTTGTTGGACCAAAGTAATTAGTTGGTTTAATACTCGAACCAGACCAGGACTGGGGGCTTGATGCAGTATCATATAGCCCAATATTTTGCTGTTATGAGATGTCAAAAGATATTGTTTTTAAAGAATAGGGAGTATGGAGCCTGTTAAATTTCCCCTCACCCCTTCTCCCTCTCCAAGTAAGGAAAGGGGAATAGTGATTCGACTACACTTAATAGAATGTATTTTTAAAATGTTAGTTCTATCTTAAAAAAGTTTCATATAAGTATGATTCATTGACAAATGATATTACTGAATAATGATTACCAACAATTTTTTGTGGTTTTTTACTCGGATTCCCCCCTTTTTATTTGCTATATATTTAAGACCATTTATACTCCAGAGGGGCAAGAAAATGTTACCCATTGTTTAACTTTGTCTGCTATTGTTCAAAAAGGAGCATACAATTAGTCGGACAGCTTTTTTCCATGTGTTTTGAATTTCATATAAGGCTCGAGTTAAAACTCACAACTTACATACAATTAGTCGGAACTAAAATTTAACGTATAACGTACAACCTAAAACCTACAACTCCCCCATGTACGACCTCATCGGCGACATCCACGGCTATGCGCAACCTCTCAAACAATTACTCCGATCTATGGGCTATTCGGAGACGGGTGGGGTTTGGCATCATCCCAGCAGACAGGTGATTTTTGTGGGCGATTATATTGATCGCGGCCCGGCGATACGGGAAGTGCTGCAGATAGTGAGGGGCATGGTGGATAGTGGCAATGCCCTCGCCATCATGGGCAACCATGAATATAATGCGCTGGCCTATGCCTATCCTATAGGGGAGAACAGGTACTTGAGATCTCATAACCCTGTACATACGCGACAGCATCAGGCTACGCTTGATCAGTTTGCCAATCATGATTCTGAATGGCAGGACTGGCTGGAATGGTTTTATACTTTACCCCTGTATCTGGATCTTGGCAAGCTGCGGGTGGTACATGCCTGCTGGGATCAGGAGCATATCGACTGGTTAGCGGCTAATCATCAGGGGAAGTTATCAAAGCATCTGTTGGAATCTTCACATATTGAGGGCAGCCATCCGAATATAGTGATAGAAGAGACCCTGAAGGGCAAGGAGTTCAATATACCCGAGAAATATGCCTGGTCCGATAAGGATGGTCATCTTCGAAAATCAAACCGTATCAAATGGTGGATTCATTCTGGCAACAGCAGCTTCGGTGATTATCTATTTAATTGTCCGGAGAGTCTGCAGCAGGAAAAAATCACCGCCGACCTCAAGATCGATGTCTACCCCGCCGATGCCCCTCCCGTTTTCTTCGGTCATTATTGGATGGAAGATGCCTATCCGGTTATCCAGACAGAGAATGTGATTTGTCTGGATTATAGTATTGCAAAGGGAGGCAATCTGGTGGCGTATCGGTGGAGTGGGGAGAGCAAATGTGAGGTGGGGAATTTTGTGGTGGTGAAGGGAGAGTAAGGAACTAGGGTAGTAGGGAAGTTAGGAAGGAGGGTTTATGAGTTGCGGGAATTTTGTGGTGGTGAAGGGAGAGTAGGTAAGTGGGGCAGTAGGGAAGTAAGGAAGGAGGGTTTATGAGTTGCGGGAAGTTTAGGACCACAAAGGTTTTAAAGTTCGGGGTGATTATAATGAAGACGCAAATCTTTTTGGACTTATGAATTCCCATGTTAGGTCATGGATGGCAGTAAGAGTCGATTCCCAAAAATCTTGTAAATTTATATCATGAAAAAGCACTATGTTGTAGCAGCTGCAATAATTACACATGGAGATAAAATATTATGCGTTCAACGAAATAAAAGTAAGTTTGATTATATCTCCTATAAATATGAGTTCCCTGGGGGAAAATTAGAAGAGGGTGAGTCTGGAGAGGAGGCTATAGTTCGAGAGATTCAGGAAGAGCTAAATATGGCAATAACAGTAGATCAAATGTTTTTGACCGTAGAGCATGAGTATCCAGATTTTTCCCTTACCATGCATTCTTTTTTATGTAAGGCAGGTAGTTGTCAGTTGGAATTAAAAGAACATATAGACTCTAAATGGCTTGCGATTAATGAACTTGAAGGCCTTGACTGGGCGGCGGCTGATATCCCCATTGTAGATAAATTAATTACCAGTAATGTCATTTAGTATTGATTCACTAAAGCAATCATTAGAAACAGGGTTTATAAATAAAGAAAGTGTTTCGGACACTTCTTATGCTCCTACATTACTACTAAACGACAAAAAAGCTTCCACTAAGGTTCTAACCACAATACTTCACGAACTTGCAACATGTGAGGAATACTATTTTTCTGTTGCATTTATTTCAACAAGTGGTGTTGCTGCTATAGTTAATGTTTTACAGCAAACCGAAGTATCTAAAGTAAAAGGCAAAATTCTAGCATCCCAATATTTAGATTTTACACACCCTGAAGCTTTAAAGCGTTTACTGCGGTATAAAAATATTGAGTTGCGGATTAATACAAAATCTAAACATCATGCTAAGGGGTATATTTTTAAGCATGAGCAATACTTCAATATAATTGTGGGGAGTAGTAATTTGACTTCTCCAGCTTTATGTGAGAATAAGGAGTTGAATATTAAGACAACAGGCACCCCGCAAAGTAAAATTGTTGAAAGAATACTAACGGAATTTAACTCAGATTTTGAAGACAGTCGTATTGTAGATGAGAAGTACTTGCAAGAGTATGAAGTTATTTACAAAAAGGCGCTTAAAAAGATTGTTTTTCAAGAGGATGAGCTTGAAGTTAAAGTGAAGCCGAATTTAATGCAGCGCGATGCGTTAAAGGGAATAGAAAGTATACGAAAGAGTGGTGGGAATAAAGCCATATTAATTTCTGCAACAGGAACCGGTAAGACCTATTTATGTGCATTTGATGTACAGCAGGCAGGGGCAAAGAAGTTCCTGTTCATTGTACATCGAGAGAATATTGCATCAAAGGCTTTGAGGACTTTTAGAGCCCAAATTGGTGATAAAGTCGAGTATGGCGTTTACTCAGGTCAGGAAAAGGCGGTTAATGCAGATTTCTTGTTTTCTACTGTGCAAACACTTTCTAGAGAGGATAATATTAAAGCATTCAAACCAGACCATTTCGATTATATTGTTATTGATGAAACACATAGGTCAGGAGCAGAATCATATAAGAAAATTCTAGAGTATTTTCGGCCGAGATTTTTATTGGGAATGACTGCTACGCCCGAAAGAACTGATGGGTACGATATATTTAAGCAATTTGATTATAATATAGCTTATGAGATAAGATTGCATAAGGCTTTGGAAGAAAATATGCTTGCGCCCTTTTCACTATTATGGGGTTACAGAAATTACTGTTGATGGTCAGGTAGTTGATGAAGATACCGATATAAGTGATTTAACTACAAATGAACGCGTCAAGCAGGTTATCGAAAAGTCTGGGTATTACGGAACCGATACAGGTGTTATTAGGTGTTTGGTCTTTTGTAGAAGTGTAGCGGAGTGTAAAGATTTAAGCTTAGCCTTTAATCGTAAGGGAAAAAAGTCGGTCTATCTAACAGGGGAATCAACTTCCGCAGAAAGGGGAGGAGGCAATTGAAAAGTTGCAAAGTGATAATCTAGCTATCAAAATAGATTACATATTTACCTATGATATTTTCAACGAGGGTGTCGATATTCCATTGGTGAATCAAGTGATTCTTTTAAGGCCAACAAGTTCGCCCATTGTTTTTGTTCAGCAGATTGGGCGAGGGCTCAGAAAAGCCAAGGGCAAAGACTATTTGACAATTATTGATTTCATAGGAAATTATAAGAATAATTATTTAATACCAATAGCATTATTTGGAGATTCGAGCTATAATAAAGACATAATTCGAAAGTTGTTAGTGGCTGGAAGCTCTCTGCTGCCTGGATCTTCGACAATAAATTTTGAAAAAATTGCCAAAGAGAGAATTTTTCAATCAATCGATACAGCAAATATGTCGCTGCTGAGAGATATGAAAGCTGATTATCAGTTGCTAAAATACCGTTTGGGGCGTTCGCCAATGATGATGGAATTTGTTAAGTTTGGTATGCGAGATCCTTTTTGTTTATGTAGACAAATTCGGATCATTTTACAATTTTGCTATCGCTAATGATCATGACATTAAACCTACACTGACTACTAACCATTTAAAGTATTTAGAGCTGTTTAGTTCTTTAATAAATAAGGGAGTTTCGATTCTTGAAAGTGAAATATTGAAAAGACTTATTCAATCAGATCATATTACACTATCTGATTTATCGAATAGTCTAAAAACTGAATTTGGATTTAAGGTAAATAATAAAGAAATTGAAGTAGCAATTCATTGCTTAAATTTTAAATATCATACCATTAAATCAAAAAGTAAATTAGTTTCATATTTTTCATTATATAAGTTGGCGGTTTGTGAACTTGTAGGCAATAAAATATATATAGGTTCTAATTTGAAATCAGAATTAGAGAATGTTCAATTCAAGCAATATTTAGAAGATTCTACTGACTATTCAATTTATAAGTTTAAAAAGGGATACGATAGAGATAAGTACAGAAATGGATTTGTTTTGTATAATAAGTATACTCGAAAAGATGCTTTAAAAATATTGGGGTGGAAAATAGCACCTATTGAGCAAAATGTTGGGGGCTATATATATGATAAAGAATTGAATTGCTGCCCAATATTTGTTACTTATGATAAGTCTGAGGAAATGGCTGCCACTTCACAATATGAAGATGAATTCATAAGTAAAAGTGAAATGACCTGGTTTTCAAAAAATAAAAGGAGATTTACTAGTCCTGATGTAAAGGAGTTTATGAATAACAAAACAATGAGATTTTTATTGTTTGTAAAAAAGAATGACGATGAAGGGACTTCATTTTACTATATGGGAGATGTAAAAATGGTTGATGGTAGTTTTATAGAAAGAACTATGCCAGATGAGAGTGGTAAAGATGTCCCAGTTGTTCAAATGCAGCTACATTTAAATGATGCAGTTAATGATTCGCTCTTCGAATACATTATAACAAAGAAAGTCAGCGAAACAGT
>JBGAQE010000235.1:0-3502 GCA_044220885.1 Chitinophagaceae bacterium | reverse complement strand
ATTAATCGCCGAACGGCTGACGCCATGTTTTTTTGAAAGGGCCCGATACCCTGACCGCCCCATTAGATACTCTTTGATGATCCGTTGTTTTATATCCATGATTTACACTTTTATGTGTAAACCTATTTCAGGACGAGACACTCTCCTCTGCGTCTCCGCGTCTCTGCGGTTAAAAAATCTAAATTATTAATACGATTCCCGGGGAGATTGTATTGGTCGCGGAGCGACCCTTTGCGCCCTTAAATTAAACTCAGAGAGCCACACTTTTGTATTAAACCTTTGCGCCTTTGCGTGAAAAAAAACCTTCCCGCCTTCCCGGTAAAATGTATTTTGTATTTGTATTCCTTGCGCCTTAAAGCATACTCAGAGAGCCAAACCTAAATACCTCCCTTTGCCCCTTTGCGTGAAAAGAAAATTATTTGATACGACTAACCCTCAAGCAATCCACCATCGCCTGATTAGTCACCCCATTCATATTCTCATTCACCTCCTCAAAACTCAAACTGATCGTATGCTTACCCTTCGCCAGAAACACCTTCAAACTATTCGTATACCCCCAATTACTCCACTCCTCTTTACCCCTTTGAGGAAAGACGATCGCGGATTTGTTTTTTCCATCTACCTGTAAGGTTCGGATAGCACATTTATTCTCCGTATTGGTGGGACCATTACCATTCGCATACCGGAAATCAACCGCATACCAACCATTCACTGGAATGTCGATATTGAAAGATAGATTGCGGTTTATGCTGGTGCTTATCTCTACAAATCCATCCCCTGTATATCCTTTGTAAGAAAGGTCTGATTTGGGAGAACTAAGTTCTGCCTGTACTATTTTCACCTCTTTATCATCCACCACTACTATCGGTTCGGACGCAAAAGAACCCCTTCCCTCTTTATCTACACTGATCACCTGGTATTCGGCATAGGGACCTTTTGGAATATCGGTTGATAAAACGGAAGTAGTTTTTATGGTTACACCGTTCTTGATGATCTTATATGAAACTGCTTTCTCCACTGCCTGCCAACTGATAAAGCCTTTATTATAAGTTACTACAGGAGATGGAAGCGTAAACGCTACTGCCCGCTTATTGATAGTCCTGCCTTCAGGAAGCGTATTGCTCAATACTATTCTGATAGAATGTTTACCTGATATGGTTGCTGGTAATTGAAAAGAAGTCTGTTTCTTTCCATCCACTTCAAAAGAGGCGATGCGATTGCCATAGCCTTCCATATGAATATCTAATTCCGCTTTACGATGTAATTGAAATGATGTCTGTTTCTTTCCATCCACTTCAAAAGATGCAATACGATTGCCATAGCCTTCCATCTGGATATCTAATTCAGCTTTGCGATAATGGAAATTGGTTAAGGAACGATTTCCTGCCAATGCCTTTGGCACGAAGGGTTCAAAGCTTAAGTTGGATTCATTGAAGCGGATACCGAAAAGTCCTTTATGGATAAGACTGATATTCCCTGATAAACTCCATAGCATGATACTCGAGTTGATCTGCGTGCCATTGAAATCGCCCGTAGTCGCTACAAAGTTTTCCTTATTAGTGAGGAATAAGGCCGCAGGACGATAGATAGCCCCGATACTTTCCATTACCGACTTCTCATTGCCCGCAGCCGCAGAAGCCCATAACCAGAATGTCTGTACGAAAGGCCAGATACCATTGTTATGATAAGGTGGGATAGATGGAATCTGTGGTGATATGCAGGGAATACCGAAATCGGTTACAGGTACACTCGCCACAATCTGTTTGGCCCTTGCATTATCTGCAATACCGAAGATGATACAGAGGGCTTCTCCCAATGCTTCGGAGCGGGGAGAAATCATTTTGCTGTTTCTTCCATAGAGATACTGTGCGTAATATCCTTTATCAGGCATCCAGAGAAAACGGTTGATACCGTTCTTGATCCGATCGGCCATCAAGAGATGTTTATTGGATAGAGCAGGTTCTTTCAACAGTGCTGCCATATTAGATAATACGATATTGGCCTGATAGTGTACCGCATTCGTACCGAGACATTCACTTTCAAAAATATCAGCTGGCTGCATCCATTTGGGATAGGTTTGGTCGCGCCAATCGAGGAAGGAAGATTCTCCTTTTACCAATCCTGTTTCAATATCATAGGCAGTAGCGAGATCATCTTCAATCGAATTCTTTATGATCACAAAACTTTCCTTCAGCCAATCTTCATCACCTGTTGCTTTATAGATTTCCCAGGCGGCAACGGCCCAGATCATTCTGTCGGTACTGGCGGGCCAGGCACCACCGGTTCCTGTATCCTGAATCACTCTTTTCCTCGCATTCACTTTACGCATCAAACTCTTTTTGGCCACTTCGGGTTGCATATGCGCCATGGCGAGAATAATACTATAACTGATATCTCTTGTCCAGACTCCACTCCATTCCTTTCCTGTTCTGAATGTGCTATCCTTTTCAATCGCCTTCAGCATTTCTTCGAGAGAAAGATTATATAATGCATCACTCAACAAGTATCCCGATTGATATTGCGGATAGGGACTGATATCTTTTGATAATTCCCAGCTGGCATCGGTATGTTTTTCATCCGATTGTTTATTGAACACGAGGGTTATCTCATAAATTCCATCTCCATCGGGATCTTGCAATTGCAGTTCTTTATGATTAGCGAGATTATCGAAATCCCATATCAGCGGTGCACTGCCACCTGCAATGAATACGCCTTTATAATCTTCTTTGTAAATCTTATCTCCGTTGAAGCTGGTGTAAAAGCCTTTCTCTTTGAACTGCTGCATCACCTCCCGCATATCCAATCGAATAGTAACGGATGTATTCGGTTGTAGATAGGTGGCAGCTTCGTTAATAAGGTTAAATTGTTTTCCGAAAATAATAGCGGGGGTGGTTACGGTGCCATTGGCTTCGGGAATTGAATAGTGGTGGTCTTTACCGGAGAGCATTTCATTATCTCTACCATTAATAGAGAACTTGAAGCTGATGGTAGCCGACTGAAACAAATTCGCCGGACTTTTATAATTACTCACCAGTTGTTTTGCCGAGAGGGCTTTGGCTTCATTGGCTTCCTGAATTACTTTATCGGGGAAGATGGTATAGGCTTTTGATTGGTAGATGGGGGTTTGGGCGGTGGTTATCATGGTGAGGAGGGTGGCGAGGGTAGATGCGGTTAACTTTTTCATGGTGGGAGTGTGTAGGCAAAATTAGGTCTATTCCGTTTGAAGCAGGGTAAAGGTTTTTTGGATTTTTTTCACCGCAGAGACGCGGAGACGCAGAGTAGCTGCCCTCTGCGTCTCCGCGGTGAAATGTATTGGCTGTTAATTCCCAAATTTTCAAATCTTCAAATCTTCAAATTCCCAAAGACCTGACCAGAATCAACCCCCCGTTTTCCCTTTTCCCTTAGGTTTGCAGAACAAAAATTACACTCATGAAAAAACTATTGGTAAGCTTTCTGCTGGCGCTGACCTTTTTGCGCAGCAGTGCAGACGAAGGCATGTGGT
>JBGAQE010000234.1:0-3638 GCA_044220885.1 Chitinophagaceae bacterium | reverse complement strand
TGGTTTTTGGATATTGGTTTCTTGGATCGGGTTTTTCAAGGATTCTGGTTTTTGTGTTCTTCTGGATATTGGATCGTTCCTTGAATCAATCAATTGACAATACAAAAATACCCTTCCCCACCCCCCTAAACAAGAGAGGATTTGCTGAATTTCAATGCTTCGCTATTTACCCCCTTCCTCGTATAATTACGAAGGGGTGTTTTGGTAGATTTTCTCGTTTTTTTCCCAAAAGTCCAGAAACACCCTATATTTATAGACACAACCCATACCTTATTATTGAAAAAAAACAACAGTCATGGTTTTTAAAGACAAAGTAGTTCTTGTAACAGGTGGAAGCAGGGGAATAGGAAAAGCAATTGCCCTTCGCTTAGCAAAAGAAGGTGCCCACACAGCTATCGTAGGTAAGACAGCCGAACCGCACCCTAAATTAGAAGGCACCATCTATACAGCAGCAGAAGAAATAGCTAAAGCAGGCCCAGGAAACGTATTGCCTATTCAAGGCGATATCCGCTATGAAGAAAGTATTGAACATATCGTTAAAACAACCGTCGATACCTTCGGCAAAATCGATATCCTGATTAACAACGCCAGCGCTATCAATCTCACAACAACAGAAGAAACTGAGTACAAACGCTGGGATCTGATGCACAGCATCAATGTTAGAGGTACCTTCTTCATGAGTAAAACCTGTATACCACACCTTAAGAAAGCACACAACCCTCATATCCTTAACCTGTCTCCCCCCTTAAATATGGATCCAGCCTGGTTCGGTAAACACCTTGCCTACACCATGAGTAAGTATGGAATGAGTATGGTGGTATTGGGATTAGCTGAAGAATTGAAGCAATACCGTATTGCCGCTAATGCATTATGGCCAAGAACCACAATTGCTACTGCGGCCGTTCAAAACCTTCTGGGTGGAGATTTCCTTATTCAGAGAAGCCGTACGCCAGAAATAGTAGCCGACGCCGCTTTCCATATTCTTCAAAAACCATCTTTTGAATGTACTGGTAACTTCTTTACCGATGAACAGGTATTGGAAAAGGAGGGCATTACAGATTTTTCAAAATATGCCGTGAACCCCGAACAGAAACTGATGAGGGACCTCTTCATCTAACTAACATAAATGAAGAAAGCGGGAAGCTGATATTTTATATGTCTGCTTCCCGCTTTTCTTTTTAGTATTCTCTGATCAGCTCTTGCTGTATCCAGCAATCACCATTGCTGCTCCGGCCAGCCCACTATCTTTCAACACCCCTGCCATTCCCATCATCTGCAAATTTGGATCACTGCTGCCGGCATTTGGAAGATGAATTACAAATACGAATACAAGTAAAAGCACAGCTAATAATATTCCCGCTAGTCTTGCGAATTTGCCAATTATAAAAGCAATAGCTGCTGCTATAAGGCAAACACCGGTAATATAAACCCATATTACTCCTCCCGGAATGGCGGAAGGTACCATCCCTCCCATATCCTTAGCATGTAAAAAATGGTTAACGCCAAAGAAGCCGACAACCAGTGCATAAAACCAGGTGCCGATTTTGGCAAGCATTTCATTTTTCATCGTAGTTGATTTTGGTTAGGCAGAAGATACGCATTTATTTATCACTATGTCTTCTCCCGCGACCATCAACCGTTTGCATGAATTCAGTATTTTTTTTAAAATCTAAGTAACTATTTACTCGCAGATGCTCATTCCATTGAAAACAAGTAATTTGGGAGTCTAAACACGTATGATGAGAAAGAACTTCCTGCTATCAACTGCCTTCTTTATGCTGTGCCAGTTATCTCTATCTGCTCAGAAGAAAAAATTGCCGACGCCCACAGATAATTTGCAAGCGCAAGCACTTCAAGACATCCAATCTCAATACGATGCCTATAAGAAAACTGCATTACAAATATGGGAATATGCAGAAGTAGGTTATAAAGAGGTGAAGAGTACCGATTTGTTACAACAAACATTAAAAGAGAATGGGTTTGCCATTGAAACGGGAGTGGCAGGAATCCCCACCGCTTTTGTTGCTACTTACGGTAGCGGACAACCGGTAATTGGTATTCTGGCCGAATATGACGCCCTTCCCGGTCTCTCTCAAAAAGTCTCTCCTGAAAAAGATCCAATTGCTGGAAAAGATGCAGGACACGGTTGCGGACATCATCTTTTCGGAACAGCATCTGTTGCAGCAGGTATAGAAATAAAAAAACTGATTGAAGAAAAGAAATTTACAGGAACCATCAAGGTATTCGGTTGTCCTGCGGAAGAAGGGGGTAGCGGAAAAGTATACATGGTAAGAGCAGGATTATTCAATGATGTGGATGTTGTTATTCACTGGCATCCTGATGCCGAGAATGATGCGAATATGGGCAGTGCCCTGGCAAATAAATCGGCCAAGTTCCGTTTCAGGGGATTATCGGCTCATGCAGCAGCAGCACCTGATAAAGGACGTTCCGCTTTAGATGCAGTAGAGGCTATGGATAATATGGTGAATATGATGCGTGAGCATATTCCTATGGAAACAAGGATACATTATGTGATCACAAACGGTGGCAAGGCGCCGAATGTAGTTCCTGATTATGCGGAAGTGTATTATTATGTGCGTCACCCGAAACGTGAACAGGTGAAAGAGATATTCGAAAGGGTTGTACTGGCAGCAAAAGGAGCCGCAATGGGTACAGAAACAAAGATGGAAATGGAGATCATTGGTGGCACACATGACCTTCTTCCCAATAAGACCTTAGCTGAAGTGATGAATCATAGCCTGAGAAAGACCGGTGGCGTGCAGTACACTGAAGAAGAGAAATCATTTGCCCAAAAGATACAGAGCAGTTTCACATATAAAGTGCCCCCTATATCATTTTCAGATTCCATAAAAGCATTCTCAGGAGTTATTGTCCCACTCGCCGGAGGTGGCTCTACCGATGTAGGTGATGTGAGTTATGTGGTCCCCACAGTTGGTTTATCAACCGCCACCTGGGTGCCAGGCACCCCCGCCCATAGCTGGCAAGCCGTTGCCTGCGGTGGAACGGATATAGGCGTAAAAGGTATGATGGTTGCTGCAAAAACAATTGCTCTAACTGCAATAGACCTCTACATGAATCCTGCCATCATCCAAAAAGCTAAAGCAGAATTCAAAATCCAACTTGGCGATTATAAATATGAAGCGCTTTTAGGAGATAGGAAACCGGCGTTGAATTATCGTGACTAAATTAGCCCAAAGCTTGAGGCTGGATGCTAAATGCTTGATGCTATATGCCTAAGGCTTAAAGCTTAAGGCCTAGGGCTTATTTAGTAGTCCGAACAATGTATTTGGCTTCGAATGGTGATATCGTTACAGTCAACAACCACAAATGCTAAATGCCTAAGGCATAAAGCTTAGGGCTCAATATAACGAGCTGCCAAAAGAGTAGTTATTTACGAATGTCTTATTACAGAAACTGAATTGTGGCTGGATTACTAAATTAAGCCCTAGGCTTTAGGCCCTAAGCCTTAAGCATCAAGCATCCAGCATTCAGCCTCAAGCCTCAAGCCTCCTGCCCTCCTTCCGGCCTCATCTGCGGAAACAACAACACATCCTGAATACTTGGCTGGTTGGTCATCAGCATACAAAGCCTGTCGATACCTATACCGATACCTGATG
>JBGAQE010000233.1:0-3947 GCA_044220885.1 Chitinophagaceae bacterium | reverse complement strand
ATCGCGGCTCATATAAAATTCGCAACCACAGATTTCGCCAAGAAGGATATCACTATCCCCAACTTTGAATTCGCCCTTTACAAAACACATGGGCGACGATCCATCGCAACAGCCACCACTTTGATGAAACATCAATTCACCATGGCTGGCCTTTAATTTATCTATCAAAGTAGCCGCGTCTTCCGTTACAAGAATTCTTTCTACAGCCATACTTTTCGATTTGGGCTTGATGCCAAATGCTTGATGCTAGATGCTTATTTTGAGTTCGTCCAAAACATCTGTCTTCGACGAGGCTCCGTTGAGCCTATTAATTAAGCATCTAGCATCTTGCATCTAGCCTATTGTGATTATTCTTCGGTTAGTATTAAAGCTCCGAATAATCACCTTAAGAAAAGTGATTACCAGTCAGCTTACTGAATAAGCCTTAAGCCTTAGGCCTTAAGCTTTAGGCAAAGAGCATTAAAAGAATCCTAACTTCTCCTTACTGTAAGAAATGAGCATGTTCTTAGTTTGCCGATAATGATTCAACATCATCTTATGCGTCTCCCTTCCAAATCCCGATTTCTTATATCCACCAAATGGTGCGTGCGCTGGATAAGCATGATAACAGTTTACCCAAACACGTCCCGCCTGGATGGCTCTTGGTACCTGGTACATTTCGTGGGCATCTCTTGTCCATACGCCGGCACCTAATCCATACAGTGTGTCGTTGGCGATAGCGATGGCTTCTTCGGTTGTTTTGAAGGTGGTTACACAAACTACTGGCCCGAAGATCTCTTCCTGGAATACCCGCATCTTATTATGTCCTTTGAAAATGGTTGGTTTTATATAGTAGCCATGTTCCAGTCCGCTGTTCTGATGGAAGGCTTCGCCTCCACATAATACTTCAGCCCCTTCCTGCTTTCCGATTTCCATATAGCTCAGGATCTTCTTGTATTGGTCTTCAGAAGCTCAAATCTCCATCATTACATTGCTGTCGAGGGGATTGCCTAACTGTATGGCTCGTGTGCGGGCCAATACTTTCTGCATGAACTTCTCGTAGATGTTTTCGTGAACCAGAATTCTCGAAGGGACAAGTACAACCTTCACCCTGATTCAAGGCGAAATATAACAGCCCCTTCAACTGCTTTGTCGAAGAAGGCATCATCGGCAGCTCCTACTGATTCAAAGAAGATATTCGGACTCTTTCCGCCTAATTCCATTGTTACCGGTATCAGGTTTTCAGAAGCATATTGCATAATCAGTCGTCCCGTGGTGGTTTCACCAGTGAAAGCCACTTTATTGATACGGGTGGAAGTAGCCAGTGGTTTACCCGCTTCAATACCGAATCCGGTTACGATATTCAATACGCCTTTTGGTAACAGGTGACCTATCAATTCCATCATTACCATGATGCTGGTGGGTGTCTGTTCTGCTGGCTTTACGATGATAGTGCAACCTGCAGCAAGGGCTGGAGCAATCTTCCAGGCAGCCATCAGTAAGGGGAAATTCCAGGGAATGATTTGTCCAACAACACCGATAGGCTCGTGTAGGTTGATGCTTACCGTTGTTTCGTCGTGTTCGCTGATGGAACCTTCTTCACTGCGGATGACTCCTGCGAAATATCGGAAATGGTCAATAACCAGTGGAAGGTCGGCAGCGCGGGTTTCGCGGATGGCTTTTCCGTTATCGATAGTTTCTACGGTAGCGAGATAGTCAAGATTGTCCTCAATAACCTGGGCAATCTTTAATAAGATGTTAGAGCGGGACGCTACTGAGGTCTTGCTCCAGGTGGTGAATGCGGCTTGGGCGGCATCGATAGCTTTTTCGATATCGGCGGCATTGCCTCGGGCAGCTTTGGTGAATACTTTTCCGTCGATTGGAGAGTAGTTGTCGAAATATTCTCCACTGCTAGGGGCTACCCATTCTCCTCCTATATAATGGTCGTAATGGGCTTTAAAAGCGGGGCGGGCGGCCAGCGTCCTGGCTGGGGCCGATTGTGTTGTTGTACTCATTGGTATGGCAGTTTTTTCGTTAGTAAAGACCGAATTTTCATCTTTCCCCGCTCTAAAGGCTTCATTTTAGTACTTAGTTATAGCACAATTGTACCTTGGTTTTTACGGTTTCGGCCCAAAAAATGTATCTTAATCGGGTAATTAACGATTGCCATGCCTGTAAAACATCGTCTTGCTAAGATTGATCTTACCAATCCGAAGTGCCTGCAAACACTTGTCGAAAACCGTCGCATCTTCAACCTGAAGAACTGCGAACTGAATGTTTTTGAAAGTTATCAGGAGACTTACAGGGTACCTCTCACTTTTAACGATTTTGTTATCACCAGTATGGTTCGGGGTAAGAAGGTGATGCACTTATTAGGAAAGCCTGCATTCGATTACCTGCCGGGAGAAACAGTCATCGTCCCCGCCAACGAAACCATGGTTATCGATTTCCCCGAAGCTGAATCCCAAAACCCCAGTCAGTGTATTGCGTTGGCAGTGGATGCTTCATATATCCATAATACCATCGATTATCTCAACGGGTATTATAATAGCGTGGATAAGGATGATCATCCCTGGCGTTTGCAGTTCAATAAATATCATTTTGATAACGATACGGAGATAACCGACCTCATCAATAAACTGATTCGAATCTGCAGCAGTGGTGATATGGCGAAAAACATCTTCGCCGATTTGAACCTGAAGGAATTGCTGATTCGTTTATTGCAAAGCCAGCACTTGCAGCAGATATCACAAGAGGTAGAAACAGATTCCAATCACAGCCGTCTTCATTATGTACTGAATTATATAAATGCCAATCTCACCGAAAAGATTCAGGTTGATGCCCTGAGCCGCAAAGCCTATCTGAGCCGTAATATGTTTTTTAAATGGTTCAAGGAGCAATTCGGTATTACTCCATTAGAATACATCAATCAGGAAAGGGTTAAACTCGCGAAGCAGTTATTAGCTGATAAGAAAAGTACTGTTAGTGCGGTGGCGCTTCAGTGTGGATTTACGGATGTAAATTATTTTGTGAGGGTGTTTCGGAAGGCGGAGGGGATTTCGCCGGGGGTGTATAGGAGTTGCATAGCGGAATAAGGATAATTTGAAAATTTGATGATTTGAGAATTTGATAATAAACAGCCAATACATTTTACCGCAGAGAACAAGGGGTCGCAGAGGCTGCGCAGAGTAGTTCGAAATGTTCTATTAGACGCTTATCATAACTCTGCGAAACCTCCTGTATTCCTCTTGTTCTCTGCGGTAAAAAAATATAACCGAGAAGACTCAAAGGAAATAATTCGGGGGCTTCACTACAACCTATGGAACCTATTGAACTTATGGAACTTCTTGAACCTAAAACTGATACACCCTCGCCTCATAAGCTTTCAATGCTTGATCAGTAGTTGCTGGTTAATTATCAATCACCACTTTCGCATTGCTTAAATCCAACCCGGTATTAAAAACCGCCGGCTGATTCGTGAAATTGAGTACTACCAGAAATGTCCTTCCCTGCCACTCGCGCGTATACGCATATACAGAAGGGTTGTCCTTATCAAGAAGAGTATAGGCGCCGTAGGTAAGAGCAGGATTATCTTTCCTTAATTGAACTATTTTACGAAAATAGTTAAGGATGCTATTGGGATCTTTCTCTTGTTGGGCAGCGTTTATTGTTGTGTAATTAGCATTGACACTCAACCAGGGGTTGCCGGTGGAGAAACCTGCATTCTTACTGCTATCCCATTGAAATGGGGTGCGACCATTATCCCTGCAGGAGAATTGCAGGTTCTTCATGAATTTCTCCATATCCCCATTATGGTTTTTCTGGTATTGGTATTCGTTGAGTGTGGGAACGTCTTTGTATTGTTCAATTTTGGTGAAGCCTGCATTGGTCATTCCTAATTCATCACCGTTGTAATAATAGGGGGTGCCGCGCATGGTCATAAGAAATGTTGATAGCATTTTGGAAGA
>JBGAQE010000032.1:0-33793 GCA_044220885.1 Chitinophagaceae bacterium | reverse complement strand
TGGTATAAAAGGCGACCATCTTGTTGGTGATTATTATGTACAGTTTGGACATGAACTCAAGAAACAAGTAGAAGAAGGGATTCAAAAAGGGCTTACTAAAGAAGAAGCCGAAAAGCAAGCTCCTATCATGAAAGCCGCCCAACAGATGCTGGTGGATTGGGAAGCTGGAAAACCGGAAGTGATCAGTCTTTGGAAAACCATGAACAGTTGGGTATACAATGGTTTTGAAACTACCTACAAGAGAATTGGAAGCGATTTCGACAAGACCTACTACGAAAGCGAAACGTATATCTTAGGAAAAGAAATGGTAGAGAAGGGGCTTGAAAAAGGCATTTTCTATCAGGAAGAAGATAGTAGTGTATGGATCGATCTTACTGCCGATGGATTGGATAAGAAGATAGTACGAAGACGAGATGGCACGGCTGTTTATATGACTCAGGACATTGGATTGGCCGACCTCAAACACCAGGAATTTCATAATGACCTGAGTATATATGTTGTTGGCGACGAACAGAACTATCATTTCAAAGTATTGAAACTGATTTGCCAGAAATTAGGTTTACCTGCTGCAGATGGTATCTATCATCTCAGCTATGGTATGGTGGAATTGCCAACAGGAAGAATGAAAACAAGGGAAGGTACAGTTGTGGATGCAGACGATATTGTAGATGAAATGGAAGCAATCTCAGCAAAGCATACAGAAGAGCTGGGAAAGGTAAAAGATTTCAAACCTGAAGATCTGCAAAAGCTCTACCATACAATTGGGATGGGTGCATTGAAATTCTTCCTTTTAAGGGTTGACCCAAAGAAGAAGATGGTATTCAATCCAGAGGAATCCGTGGATTTCCATGGTTTCACCGGGCCATTTGTACAATTCAGTTATGCACGTGGTCGCTCCATACTCAGAAAGGAACAACCAACACATACAGCGGTTCATGGAGCCCTTGTTCCAATGGAAAAAACCTTAATCATTGAATTGGAAAAATACGGCTCAGTAGTTACAGAAGCCTGCAAGGAGATGAATCCATCAGTAATTGCAAACTATGTATTCAAATTGGCACAGACCTTCAATTCATTTGTTACAGAATGCCGAGTACTCACAGCCGAAACGCCTGAAAAGAAGGAATTACGTTTACAGTTATGCGAATTTACTTCGAATGTGATTGCGTCGGGGATGGGGTTGTTGGGGATTGAGGTGCCTGAAAGAATGTAGCAATGTTCAATAGGTTCAATACGACCTCGACTAAAGGGGGAGCTTGCAACATTAAAATTAAATAATACTTATACTTAGCATAAGAGAAAGCCGATAGCTTCAAACTATCGGCTTTCTCTTTACTAAAATTCTAACTGCAATTAATTTTTGTATTAGACCTAGCGCCCCCTTTAGGGGGTCGGGGGTAACTTATTGAACTATCGAACCTCTTGAACTTCGTGATTGCTTCGGGGATGGGGTTGCTGGGGATTGAGGTGCCGGAGAGAATGTAGAACCCCCTGACCCCCTAAAGGGGGAACTAGGCCTAACTTACAAATTAAATACAGATAGTTCTTATTATAAAGAGAAAGCCGATAGCTACAATCTATCGGCTTTCTCTTTACAAGTAGAGAAGATATTTATAAGTTAGGGTGATTGACCTAGGTTCCCCCTTTAGGGGGACAGGGGGTTCTAGAGTCCCCCCGGCAACTTCCTCTCCTCCTTCAACTTCTTCAATGAAGGATCCATTTCAATGGCTTTATCGCAGAGTTGGGTGCCTTTAGAGGTGTCGCCTTTTTTCTGGTAGGCCATACCTATCATATAGAGGGCGTTTGCATTTTTCTTATCTATGGCCAGAATTTTATCCCAGTAATCAATAGCTTCCTGGTATTTCTTGATCTTGTAATAAGATTCTGCTATACTGTAAAGAAGTTCAGTATCCTGTGGCTTGTTTTTCAACAGCTCCTCCAAGATACCTATCCCCTTTTCAAAATTGCCGGTATTTATATACGCACTTGCCAGGTTCTCCAGATAATCATTGGTTTTCTTGTAACCTTTCTGTCCGGCCTTTTCAATCCAGTACAAAGATTTCTTGTCGTCTGGAACAGCATACCAAGCAAGTCCGGCTTCATACATCCATGTGGCATTGGATGAATCTAAAGCCAGCGCCTGCTCGAAGCAACCTGCCGCTTTTTTGTAATTATTCATATCCATAAAAGCGCGGGCAGCTATATAAGTTACTTTGGGATTTTTGGGATCCTCTTTATAAGCGGCTTCACAGAACTTTACGGCTTCACCATAATTTTCCATTTCATAATAAGCCTGTGCAATCATAAAATAAGCCCCTTTACCAGGTTGAATCTGTTGCCATTTTTTAGCATACTTAATGGCATCTTCCCATTTTCTTGTGTTGTAAGAAAGTGTCATCAGGTTTTCAATGACAACAGGATTTGAAGCATCGATGGCCTCAGCTTTCAAATAGATATCTCTTGCTTCAACATAGCGACGCTGCTCCATAAGGGCATTAGCCAACTGCAATTGGCTTTCCAGATTCGATCCATTGAATTCGATTGATTTCCTGAAATGTTTTTCAGCTTCCCTGTAACGTCGGGCGTTTTTCTCAACCATCCCCTTTTCATAATAAACAGTTGCGCTATCGGATGATTGAGCGAACTCAAAAGTCCACCAACACCTCAAACGCTCCCTCTGGAACTCCTTGAACCTCTTGAACCTTCCCTACCTACTTGAGGACTACCGCTCCCAACGCCGGCAAATGCACATTTATTTCGTACCGGTTTTCATTTTTATCCACCAATGTTGTTAAAATATCGGGATTGAACACATCCCCGGTTCCCCAGTACTTTTTAGCATCGCTGTTGAATATCTCTTTCCACTCCGATTTCCCTTCTGTATACACCTTCCAGTCCCTCCTCACCATTGGAGTAAGGTTCAGTATTATAAGAATATCGTCTTTGGGATCCTTGCCTTTTCGTTTATACACAATTACACTCTCTTCCCTATGATTAAGGTCGATCCATTCAAACCCATGGATATTGAACTGATTTTCATAAAGAGCTGGCTCATTGCGCAAAAGAAGATTCAGATCCCTTACACAGTCTTTGAGTAAACGATGCGGTTCAAATTGTAATAATTCCCAGGGCAATTCGGTCTTATGATTCCATTCTGTAGTGGCTCCAAACTCATTCCCCATGAACAATAATTTACCTCCGGGGTGGGTAAACATATAGGTATATAATGAACGCAGGTTGGCAAATTTCTGCCATTCATCGCCTGGCATTTTATAGATCATAGGGCTTTTACCATGCACCACTTCATCATGACTAAGGGGGAGCATGAAGTTCTCGTCGTAATAGTACATCATACTAAAGGAGAACTTATTCTGATGATGTTGTCTGTGAATCGGATCCATCTTGAAAAAATCGAGTGTATCGTGCATCCAACCCATCATCCATTTCATTCCGAACCCTAATCCACCAGCGAAGGTTGGCTTGGAAACTCCCGGCCAATCTGTTGCTTCTTCAGCAATAGTTTGTACATCTGGAAAATCCCTGAATACCATCTCGTTCATGTTCGTAATGAATTTGATAGCTTCCAGATTGCCATCACCACCATGTTCATTAGGTTCCCATTGTCCATGTTCGCGGGAATAATTCAGTTTCAACATGGAGCTTACAGCATCAACCCTGATTCCATCGATATGGAATTTATCGAACCAGAAACGGGCATTGCTGATAAGAAATGATTTTACCTCTCCTCTTTTGTAGTTGAATATATAACTGTTCCAGTCGGGATGAAACCCTTTACGCATATCCGCATATTCATAAGTGTGAGTACCATCGAACATGAATAGGCCGTGAGAATCGTATGGGAAATGGGATGGCACCCAATCGAGTATTACACCCACACCTGCTTCATGAAAAGCGTTAATCAGCTCCATGAATTGTTGTGGATCCCCGAATCTAGATGTTGGAGCATAATAGCCTGCTCCCTGATAACCCCATGATCCATCATAGGGATGTTCCATTACAGGCATCAGTTCCACATGGGTGAAGCCCATCTCCTTTACATAAGGAACCAATTGGGCTCTTATCTGGTCGTATGTGTTATAACTCTCTTCGTCGTTCTTATCGGGTCTTGTCCAACTGGCAAGATGCACTTCATATACACTCCAGGGTGCTTCCAGTGAGTTATGGGCAGCTCTTTTATTCATCCACTCCTTATCCTTCCACTGATATTCCATATCCCAGGTAATAGATGCGGTAAGTGGCCTTTTCTCCCAGAAATTGGCATAGGGGTCGCCTTTATCCATTTTCAAGCCCTTAAAGCCATGGATATGATATTTATATATATCTCCTCTTTTAAAATTCGGAATAAATCCTTCCCAAATACCTGAATTATCTAGTCTTACAAATAAGGGGTGAGATTCCTTATTCCAATCGTTGAAATTGCCTGTTACGGAAATGAAAGTGGCGTTGGGCGCCCATACAGCAAAATAATAGCCAGGAGTATCTAAAACTACACGAGGATGAGCACCAAACAGATTATATAAACTATAATGTGTGCCATCCTGGTAATTTCGGATATCCTCTTCTGTGAAAAGGGAATAGTTCCAGACCGGTTTGGTACTGTCTACAAAATGTGTTTCTTCATATTTTCTTTCCATTTGCTCATTCAAATCGCCCTTCATCACATTTCCATCGATACTTTTATCAATAGATGTTTTCTTTACATCAGATTTGTTTGTGGAATTCTTTTCTTCTTGCATCATACTTC
Organism: Chitinophagaceae bacterium; assembly: GCA_044220885.1. Classification (GTDB taxonomy): domain Bacteria; phylum Bacteroidota; class Bacteroidia; order Chitinophagales; family Chitinophagaceae; genus Endoryza. The sequence continues at coordinate 29,028 of JBGAQE010000032.1, read as the reverse complement.
GATTTTTGATGGTGTATGTTGAAGCGCCCCTCTTTAACGTAAAATTAAGGAGTTCGTTTGGCTCCACTCCATCTTTTTAAATGACATTCGTAAACTGAAAACTAGTTATTGCTTTGATCGGAACCTTCTCCGGTAGCTATTATTACAATTAACCATGAAAAGACTAACGCTCATCCTTTTTTGCATTGCCTTATTCACCATTGAGGCTTCAGCACAACTTACAACAATCAAAGGAATAGTAAAGGACACTTCTGAAAAAAAGCCACTCCCAAATTCTGTTGTAGCATTATTGCGTTCAAAAGACTCGGTTTTTGTTACTCACACAAGAACTGCCAAGGATGGTAGTTTTGAGCTTAAAGCTGTACCCGCAGGCTCCTATTTCCTTCTCATCACCTATCCAACATTTGCCGACTATTTTACAAACATCAATATAAAGGATGAAAATCCAATTGTATTGAACACGATACCCATGACCCTGAGAAGTCAATTGCTCCAGGAAGTAGTGGTAAGACAGCAGTTGGGAGCGGTAAGAATCAAGAAAGACACTACAGAATATGTAGCTGATAGTTTCAAAGTGGCCGCCAATGCCAATGTGGAAGAGCTTTTAAAAAGACTGCCCGGCATCCAGGTAGATAAGGATGGAAAGATAAAAGCTCAGGGAGAAGAAGTAAAGAAAGTATTGGTGGATGGCGAGGAGTTTTTTGGCGACGACCCTACAATGGCTACTCAAAACCTGAGAGCTGATGCCATTGATAAAGTACAGGTATTCGATAAAAAAAGTGATCAGGCGGCTTTTACCGGAATTGATGATGGACAGAAAACCAAGACCATCAATCTGAAAATGAAAGAAGATAAGAAGAACGGGTATTTTGGGAAAGTGAGTTTGGGTGGTGGCCTCAAAGACAAATACAATAATCAGGCGATGGTTAACGCCTTCAAAGGCAAAAGGAAGTTCGCAGCCTTTGCAACAATGGCAAACAATGGAAGAACGGGATTAGGATGGGGCGACCAAAGTGCTTATGGAGGATCAGATAATAGCAGTATAGAGTTTGTTGATGGAGGTATTTCTATAACAAGCTATGGAGATGATTTTGGTGGTGGAGGTAGTTTTTATGGTGAAGGACTTCCTTCAAGCTGGACAGCCGGAGTTCACTATTCAAACAAATACGATGAAGATAAACACAAACTGAACTTCAGTTATCGCTTCAATAAGCTTAATACAAATGGTAGCGGAGGAACCACATCCCAATACATTCTTCCAGATACCTTCTATTTCAGAAATGATAATGGGAATAATTTCAGTCAGAAATTAAGGAATAGCCTGAACGGAACCTATGAGATACAATTGGATTCCAGTTCGTCACTGAAAGTGACTGCTAATGGAAGTAAAGGAACAAGTGAGAACAAATCTTTTAACTATAGCGAATCCCTGACTGATAAGAATGCATTCGTAAACCGAAGTTTCAGAACTACTTCAAGCATTGGTACCAATGAGGCCTTCAATAGTTCCATTTTATGGAGAAAGAAATTCAGGAAGGTTGGCAGAACAGTATCGATCAGTTTTGACCAGAAATACAGCAGCTCCAGCACAGATGGTTTCCTTAATTCTGATAACCAATATTATGATGGCGCCGGGTCACTAATACGTAAAGATTCAATCGACCAGCAAAAAATCAATAACTCCAGCCAACGCTTTGTAAGTGGAAAAGTCAGTTATACAGAACCATTAAGCAAATCGGTATTCCTTGAGTTTAATTATTCATTAGGTAACAGCAACAGTGAATCAGAGCGTATTACCAACGAGAAAAAGAATGGCAAATACGATCAATACATAGATTCCTTGTCGAGCGATTATGGATTTAAAGTCCTCACCCAATCGGTTGGAGGAAATATCCGCTGGAATAAAAAGAAATTCAATGCCAGCATGGGTGGCAATATCAGCAATTCCGATTTTCGTCAGACGGACCTTATTCAGGATACAGTATATAAATACAATTACCTGAATTTCTTCCCAAGGGCTAATTTCAATTATAATATTAAACCTCAAACAAGGTTAGGACTTAGGTATAATGGAAGTACGCAACAACCTACTATCGACCAGCTTCAGCCTCTGAAAGATAATAATGATCCTCTGAATGTCAGAAAAGGGAATCCTAATTTGAAACAGGAATTCAGGCATAATTTCTCCTTAAGTTATAACGATTTTAAGATTCTGAACAACAGGGGTATCTGGGCCTATATTGACTTTACATCAACACAGAATGCTATAAGCAACAGCGATTTTGTAGATACGCTGGGAAGAAGGGTCACACAACCTGTGAATGTAAACGGGAATTACAATTACTATTCTTATTTTAATTATGGTTTCAAGCTGAAGAAATCGGATTTTAATATTGGTTTCAATGCATCAATAAATGGAAGCCAATATAATACAGTAGTAAATAATTTAAAGAACCGTAGCACTTCTGGGTCCTATGCTCTTGGAATAAATGGTAACTACAGGAAAGAAAAGAAAATGGAATTCAATATTGGAATTGATCGTGGCTACAATACTTCTAAAGCATCTATCAATCCTAATCTAAACAATAATTACTGGAATACATCTGTAAATGCCAGTGCCACTTATTATTTGCCAAAGAAATTTGAAATCAGTTCAAATGTAGATGCCAATTTCAGGCAGAAAACGCCATTGTTCCAGCAAAACAGAAATGTTACCAGATGGAATGCTTCTTTAAGTAAGAAATTCCTGAAAGACGAAAGTTTTGTAATGAAATTCGAAGTGAACGATATCCTGGATCAGAATATCGGGTTCAGCAGGGACATCAGTAGTAATAATATCACTGAGCGCACTTACCAAACCTTGCGTCGTTTCTGGTTGCTTTCATTTACCTGGAACTTCAACAAAGGTGGTAAAGCACCAAGTTCCCCTTTCGAATAACCTATCATATAATAAAGATGAAAAAGATACTAATCCCGATATTATCATTCTTGCTTCCTGTATTTACAGAAGCGCAAACCTTTATTGCAAAGGGAAAGATTGAATTTGAAAGAAAGATTAATGTTCACAAGCAATTTGAAGGGGAAGGCGAATGGATACAAGAAATGAAAAGTCAAATTCCACAATTCAAAATCACCTATTTCGATTATTTTTTCGATGGTGACCAATCCTGTTACAAACCCGGCAGAGAATCTCCAGATACGAAAAGCCCTGGTTTCTTTGAAGTGGGTGTTGCGCAAGACAATATTGTTTATACCAATTTCAGCTCCCAACAATTCACCAGTCAAAAGCAGGTGTTTGAAAAGCAATTCCTCATTCAGGATAGTGTTCGAAAAATTAATTGGAAACTCACAGATGATACCCGCAAAATTGCCGGCTTCAATTGCAGGAAAGCAACAGGTATCATAATGGATTCGGTTTTTGTATTTGCATTCTATACAGATGAGATATTGATTACAGGCGGACCTGAAGGCTTCAGTGGATTACCCGGTATGATACTTGGCATCGCTATCCCTCGTATCAATACCACCTGGTTTGCCACCAAACTTGAATTGGTTCCAGTTGCACCCAAAGACCTCGCCCCTCCCACCAAAGGCAAAAAGACCAACGTTCCCGATCTCCAGAAATCATTATTAAGCAGTTTGAAAGATTGGGGAAAGTATGCGGAGAGGAATGTGTGGCAGGTGATGCTCTAGAAAGTTCAAAAGGTTCCAGAAGTTCAAGAGGTTACCCCCCGACCCCCTAAAGGGGGATATTAATGTAGTTTTTAATTGCAGTTAGACTTAGATATAGAGACGCGGATAGTTTTAAACTATCGGCTTATTCTTTTATTTAGTACAGTTTCAAATTATAAATCATGATCGACCTAAATTTCAGGGGGTCGGGGGGCATTCTTCAACTTCTGGAACTTATTAAACTTCTGGAACCTATTTAAGCATCTCCCACACCCCACACTCCTTCGCCCCTACTGTCAACTTACTCAACTCCACTTCTTCCCCAGTCATTACATTCCTTGCTTTAGTGAAGCCTTGTGTACGCTCTGCATACATGGTCCAATTGGGTGTGAAAGTTTTACTGCTGGTATTGGTGATGACCATGATGGTTTGTTTGTCGTCGTAGCGGAAATAGGTATAGGCGCCGTCGCGAACAATAAACTGCATGGTTTTACCAGTAGTTAATGCGGAAGATGTTTTCCGGAAATTAGCCAGTTTACTGAAATAATTGAAAGCGGTATTCTCTTTTTCGTTTCTGCCCGCTGCAGTGAATTTGTTTACTTGGTCACCATTCCAACCTCCAGGAAAATCCAATCTCACTTCCGCATCCGTAGGGTTTTTGAAATTCTTCATCAAGATTTCAGTACCGTAATAGATATTAGGTATTCCCCTTAGCGTTAGTAACCAGGTATATCCCCATTTCATCTTTGTCCAGTCTTCTCCTGCCACGGAAAAAATCCTGTCCATATCATGATTATCGAGGAAGATGCAGTTTCTGAGAGGGTTCTTATAAACGATATCCTGTGCCAGCGTTGTATAGATCCTGTTCACTCCTTCATTCCATCCGGGTGCCTGATTCATTCCAGCCATCATGGCGAATGCCAATGTAAAATCAAGGGCTCCCTGCGCATTATTTTTATTTGGAATAGAAAAGTTATTATCCACATAATACGCATTCCCCGTTACAGTATTTGCCCATGCTTCTACAAAAGTGGTAACAGTAGGGAATTCTCTAAGCAATGCGGAATTGATCTTATTAAGGAAAGCTTCATCGCAATATTTATAGGTATCCACTCTGAAACCATCATAACCAAATTCCTCTGTAGCCCATATAGCATGCTGTATAAGGAATGTGGCTAGTTGAGGGTTTGCCAGATTCAAATCGGGTAAATGCGGAACAAACCATCCTTTAACCATTATATTCTTGTCGTACTTTGATCCATATGGATCCATAAGTACTTCATCACGATGACTTGGTCCGGTGAATTCGGGAAACTGGTTAACCCAGTCTTTGGAAGGAGGATCCATCTGAATCCAGTTATACAAACTGATATGGTTGTATACTACGTCCTGGATAATCTTCAATCCCTTTTCATGGGCCGACTTAATAAATGACTTATAGCCTTCGTTGCCCCCAAATCTTTTATCTATCTGGTAATGATCGGTGAACCAATAACCATGATAGCCAGACATATCCCAATTTACTTCCCGCATCTTGGGTGCATCGTTTTCAACAATAGGCGTAAGCCATAGAGCTGTAACACCCAGTTCTTTCAGATAATCAAAATGATCTTCGATACCTTTCAGGTCACCACCATGTCGAGCAAATTTATTGGAACGATCTACTTCCTTATCACGTAAATCAGGGAATGCATCATTGGAAGGGTCACCATTGGCGAAACGGTCGGGCATTATGAGATAGGTGAGATCTTTGGATGTAACACCCTGAACACGCGATTTCCCATTTTCCTTATTCCTTTGCTTTAGTTCATAATCAAATATGGTGATGGACCCATCAGTCTTATTGATCGTAACTTTAAATTTCCCCGGTTTTGCAGTTGGCAACAACGCTAACTTCAATATAATGTAATTGGGATTTTCCATCTTTTCAAAACCAGCAAGCTTTACTCCTGGATAACTGATACTTGCTTTTTTGAAAAACTCACCTCCTACATTCGGTGCTTTCACCAGGAGATGAAGATTTGTTTCTTTAAAACCTGTCCACCAATGAGTGGGATATACCTTCATTGCATCCTGCGCTCCTGCTGTCATTACAAACAACAGAACAACTACTACTACCAATAAACGTTTCATATTATTTTTTTTGATCGTTCTTTACAATATCTGCAACCGGGTCATAAACATATATGACACTTACAGCGGCACAAAGCATAAATACACCTGCCATAATAAGCGCATATACGGGTTGGTTACCATATATGTTTTTTACCATGGGACCGCCCACAATTCCATTTAGTATTTGTGGAATGGTTATGAAGAAGTTGAAAATACCCATATAAACGCCCATCTTTCCTGCAGGTATGGAACCGGAAAGTATTACATAGGGCATTGCCAGAATACTTGCCCAGGCTACACCAACGCAAGCCATGGAGAAGATGAGAAATTCCTTGTTAGGGGCAAAAAAGAAGGATATAAGACCAATACCACCAATTATCAATGAAAAGGCATGAGTCTTTTTACGTCCCATTTTCTTTGCGAGATAAGGGAGACAAAGAGCATACACTGCTGAAACTCCATTGTAAACGCCAAATATTACCCCTGTCCAGCTTTGCGCTTTACGATACATATCTGAACTCCTGTCTTCTATTGGAAGACCGAAAATATGTGTGGCAATGGAATCAGTTGTAAAAACCCACATACCAAACAAGGCAAACCAGGAAAAGAACTGCACCAATCCCAATTGCCTCATGGTTCTTGGCATTTTTACAAGGTCTTTAAATATAGAACCTAACCCCTCTTTTTTCCCATCCCCTTTTCCGTGATATTTTTCGTACTCAGCAGGAGGAAACTCTTTTGTATTAAATACTGTCCATAAAATACTGCAGATGAAAACAAAGGATCCTATATAAAAAGAATATTTGACATTATTAGCCACCACTCCACTTGGAGCGCTTTCGGAAACACCTGCTGAGGCCATTATTGCCGGCAACCATGATCCAACAACAGCGCCTATTCCAATCAGGAAGGTTTGAACGGAAAATCCTGTGGTACGTTGTTCATCCGGTAGATTATCTGCAACAAGCGCCCTGAATGGTTCCATAGCCAGATTAAAACAAGCATCCATCACCATCAGAAAGCCTGCTCCGATAATTACAAGAGGGGCAATGCTTCCCAAAATATTTGCATTGGGCATTAAGGTTAGTGCACTGGCAGATAATAATGCACCTGCTAAAAAGTAGGGTCTTCTTCTACCCAATCGGTTCCAGGTACGATCACTATAATGGCCTACTATTGGTTGAACAATCAATCCAACTAAAGGAGCTGCCAACCAAAACCAGGAGAGATGTTCCACATCGGCTCCATAGTTTCTAAGAATACCACTGGCATTTGAATTCTGTAAGGCAAATCCGAATTGAATCCCTAAAAAGCCAAAGCTCATGTTTACAATCTGGGCAAATGACATCTTTGGTTTGGGCATCAATCCTGCAGAAACGGAAGGTGTAGAAGCAGCAGCCATAACAATCGTTAATTGATTTGGAGAAATATTGAGTCTGAAAGATAAGTAAGTATTGTGTAAAAAGTACACACCAGCCTCATATTGGGCTGGTGTGTTTAAAATATAGGCAAAAATGTGGAGTTCTTATATTACAAAACCATCGGGTAAAACGGCGCCTTTCTTTATAACTACAATTCCGTCTTTTACCACATACAATGAATGGTCTGTATTTTCAAGATGATGGCCGCCATTGATACGTACATCATTTCCGATACGGCAGTTCTTATCTAAGATGGCATTCCTGATATAGCAACGCTCTCCTATTCCTAGCTTAGGGATGCCTTTTTCAACATTATGTATCATTTCTTCCATCGTCTCGAAGAAATCACTACCCATTACATAGCTGCTAACGATAGTGGTTCCGTTTCCAATTCTTGTTCTGATACCGATTACGCTATTCTCTACCCTTGATGCATTTATGATACACCCTTCAGCGATGATTGTCTTTTCTAATGTTGTACCGCTGATCTTGGCAGGTGGCAGCATACGGGCCCTTGTATAGATAGCCTTGGTATTGTCAAACAGATTGAAGTCTGGAATATCCTGCGTTAATCCGAGGTTCGCCTCAAAGAACGAATAGATATTTCCGATATCTGTCCAGTAACCATCATATTGATAGCTGGCTACTTTATATTTATCGATTGATTGCGGGATGATCTCTTTACCGAAGTCGGTAGCATCCTTGCATTCATTATTCAGCAGTTCGAATAATAACTTCGTCTTGAAAATATAGATACCCATGGAAGCGAGGTAATTCCTTCCTGTTTTTTGCATTTCGGCACCTGTATCACTCACCCAGTTTGGCAATACATCTGCTTTGGGTTTTTCAACGAATGAAGTGATAACTCCTTCTTCATTTTTCTTCATGATACCGAATTCTGAAGCTTCCCTGTCGCCTACTGGAATAGTGGCAATGGAGATATCCGCTTTCTTCTCGATATGATTATTCAGCATTTCATTGAAGTCCATCTGATACAACTGATCACCTGAAAGAATCAGTACATATTCACTTGGAAATGGTTCGATGTGACGAAGACTCTGACGAACGGCATCGGCTGTACCCTGAAACCAGGTGGGGTTATCAGGAGTTTGTTCTGCGGCAAGAATATCTACGAATGCAGAACTGAAAGCGCTGAAATGATAGGTATTCTTGATATGCCTGTTAAGAGAGGCAGAGTTGAACTGGGTAAGTACAAACATTTTTGAGATGCCTGCATTCAAACAGTTTGAGATAGGGATATCGACCAGTCGATATTTACCCGCAATGGGTACAGCGGGTTTTGAACGGCTGGCGGTAAGGGGGTACAATCGGGTTCCGGCTCCTCCTCCTAAGATGACTGCTACAATTTCTTTTGCCATATGAAAGCAATTTTTAGTTTTTGGAATTATCTAAACGATACTATTATAGACATCAATATACTTCTTAACGCTGGCTTCCCAACTGAAATCAAGGGCCATCATCCTTTTGCGGATGGCCGACAGGTTTTTCTTATCGTGATACAATTCTACTGCCCTCCAAACTGCGTGAGTAATATCTCAACAGCGGTGTAGTTATAACAAATCCCATATCCATCAGGTTCGCCATAATCAATAACAGTATCTTTCAACCCTCCAACCCTTCTTACCATTGGCACAGTACCATACCGCATGGAATACATCTGGTTCAATCCACAGGGCTCCACCCTTGAAGGCATAAGGAGGAAATCGGCTCCTGCATACATAAGATGGCTGAGCGTTTCATTGTAACCTATATAGGCATTATAATCCCTTTGAGATAGTGCTTTCATAGCAGAAAGTTCAGCTTCCACTTCGGGGAATCCACTACCAAGTACAAGAAAATTCATTCTTCGACCAACATAATAGTAAGAATCGCCGATAACCTGAGGAAGAAGGTCGGCTCCTTTCTCCTACTAAACGACCGATGAAAACAATCAGTGGCTTCTCCGGATCGAGATTAAAAGTTTCACAGAGATCAAGCTTACTCTTCAATTTTCCGGCCTCTGCATCTTTTACTGAATAATGGTTCTGAAGATAGGTATCAGTTGCAGGATCCCAAACATCGGCATCTATACCGTTTATGATACCCACACATTTTCCTTTTTCATATTCAAACAGGTCTTCCAGACCATTGCTCATATATTTCAATTCGTCGAGATAACTGGGACTCACTGTTGTTACTTTATCAGCACATTTGATGGCGCTTGCGAGTGGATTTATCTTATTAGCCCAGTCGAGCATTCCCCAGCTCCAGGTATCCCAGGCGTGGAATCATTTTACTGTCAGCCCAATCCATCCAACCCTGATATTGGGCATTATGGATAGTAAGTACTGTTGGGATGGATTTTATGCTTCTGTACTTAAAACAATGTTTAAGCATAAAAGGAATCAATCCGGTATGATGGTCGTGAACATGAATAACATCCGGACGATGTTCCCAGGCATTCACCCAATCCAATACTGCAATCTGGAATGCGGTGAAACGTTCTGAATCGTCATCATATCCGTATACTTTCTCACGGTCAAGTAATCCGTTAATATCTATCAGATACAGGTCGAACCCGTTTTCGTTCTTTGCTTCCTTGATTACTGTGAATTCAAACCACCAGCTACCGAGGTTGGTCCGGCCTTTATGTACCACTTCCCACTCATGATTGTAGAGGTATTTGGTACGATACATTGGCATCACCACTTTGGCGATATGGCCTAACTGGTTAAGATATTTGGGCAAAGCGCCTACCACATCACCTAATCCACCGGCTTTTGCCACTGGATAACATTCCGCGCTGACATGAAGTATTTCCATTGGAAGTATTAAACTGAAAAGTTCATCAATATAATAAGTAATTAGTAATGATACATCAAGCAATGAAAAAATTTTCTCCTTCGCAAAAACTTATTACTTTGGGACATCAATTAAAAACAACCAGATTGCTTATGAATCAGCCCAAAAAGCCAACTAACACCGGAGCCCTGGCAACCCTAGTCATTGTTTTCTTTTTCTGGGGTTTTATCGCCGCATCAAACAGTATCTTCATTCCATTTTGTAAATCCCATTTCCAGCTTAATCAGTTTCAGTCCCAGTTGATAGGTTCGGCTTTTTATGGCGCTTATTTCTTTGGATCTCTGATTTTGTTCCTTTTATCAAACGTTCTTGGTTTCGACATCATAAACAAGATCGGATACAAAAAGGGTATCATATACGGTTTATGGATTTCAGTTGTGGGTGCTTTACTGATCATTCCATCTGCAAATGCAAACTCTTTCCCTGCCATTCTTGCTTCATTCTTCGTAGTAGCATTAGGGTTTTCATTACAGCAAACTTCAGCTCAACCATTCGCTATTGCCCTTGGTGATCCTTCTACCGGTTCTCATCGTTTAAATCTGGGTGGAAGCGTAAACTCATTTGGTACTACATTAGGTCCAATTATAGTAAGTTTTTTCCTTTTTGGATCAGTGGGTGAAAAACATGATGTAACGGTAACAAACATTAACACACTTTACCTTATCGTAGCAGGCGTATTTGCTGCAGTTGCCCTCTTTTTCGCCTTTTCGAATCTTCCAGCAGGTACAGATGATGCTAAAGTGGAAAAAGAGAATAAAGCTTCTTTGTCTTTAATAGTTATGACTGGATTGCTTGTTGCAATTATAATTGTAGGTCAGCTTACAGATATTCCAAAGCTGACTTTACTGATTGCTACATTACTGATGGTCATAGTTGTTTTATTTGTTTCTAATTCTTATGCCATAAAAAACAGTGAAGGTTGGGGAGCCATGAAGTATCCACAACTGATATTTGGTATGATTGCCATCTTCGTTTATGTAGGTGTAGAAGTTACAATCGATAATAACTTCGGCGCCCTGCTAAAAACACCTGGTTATCTTACGCCAGCAGGACTTGATGAAAGCCAGATCTCTAAATACGTATCTCTTTATTGGGGTAGTCTTATGATTGGTCGTTGGACAGGTGCTGTAAGTGTATTCAACCTCAAAGGAATGGCAAAGACAATTGCAATGGTAATTGTTCCATTCGTTGCATTTGCTGTCATCTTATTTGTCAATCACCTTTATGGCAATGATGTAAAAGACCTTTATGCATTTGCAATATGTATAATGATTGCTATCGCAACATTCTTTTATGGTCAGGAAAAACCAGTTAAAACATTGGTGGCCGTTTCCATCCTGGCATGTGTTGCCATGTTGATTGGAGTGTTCACAAAAGGAATCGTTTCTGTATATGCATTGATGGCTGGTGGTTTATGTTGTTCAGTAATGTGGCCTTGTATCTTCTCTTTAGGAGTAGGTGGTTTAGGAAAATACACCAGTCAGGGTTCTGCCCTACTTATTATGATGATTCTGGGTGGCGCTATAATACCTCCATTCCAGGGATCTATAGGTGATACTCCTTCAATTGGTATGCATAACTCATATCTGGTTGCTGCTGCAGGTTTCGCCTTCTTAGCTTGGTTGGCAGTTAAACTCAGAAGCGTACTGAAATCACAGGGTCTGAACTTTGATGAACAGATCGGCGGAGGTCACTAATTGAATCCGAATTTATTATTATCTTTCAGCCCCGGTTATTACCGGGGCTTTTTTATTACATTAACTCTCTATATGGCAACCACTAACGCATCATTAGACTCATTAGCAGTAGGTATAGATATCGGCGGTACAGGAACCAAATTCGGTATCGTAGACCGAAATGGCAACGTTCTTTTCTCCAGTGAAATATCAACCAAGAAACATCTTCAGGTAGAAACCTTCATTGATGATTTATATGACAACCTGATAGTCCTAATAAATAAAGCAGGTGGATTGGGTCGTATTAAAGGTATTGGGGTTGGTGCTCCAAATGGCAACTTCTACACCGGAACTATTGAATATGCTCCTAACCTACCCTGGAAAGGCATCATTCCATTGGCCAAGATGATTGAAGATAAGTTCCAGCAGCCTGTTACCCTTACCAATGATGCCAATGCCGCAGCCATCGGTGAAATGATGTATGGTGCTGCACAGGGAATGAAAGATTTCATAATGATTACTCTTGGTACAGGTGTTGGTAGTGGAATTGTGGCCAATGGACAACTGATATATGGCCATGATGGTTTTGCAGGTGAATTAGGTCATACTATTGTTATTCCAGATGGTCGCCTCCATCCAGGAACAGGCAAGAAAGGTTCATTGGAAAGTTATGCCTCAGCAACCGGCGTAACCAATACAGCCATTGAAGTACTGGCAAAAAGTACAGAACCCAGCGTACTAAGGCAAGTACCAAAAGATGATATGAATTCCAAAGCTGTTTTTGAAGCCGCTATTCAAGGCGATAAACTGGCATTGGAGATATTTGAATATACAGGTAAGATCCTTGGACTGGCATTAGCCAATGCTGTTATGTTCAGCAGTCCTGAAGCCATCATTTTATTCGGCGGACTTACCAAAGCAGGTGACCTGATCCTGAAACCTACCCGCGATCATATGGAAGCCAATCTGATCCAGATCTTCCAGAATAAGGTGAAGATATTGGTGAGCCATTTGAAAGAGTCGGATGCGGCGATATTGGGGGCGAGTGCGTTGGTGTGGGAGAAGTGAGGTTCTTAGTCCGGAAGTCCGTAGTGATTGTATTTTGGAGCTTTTGATATTTGAGTCCGCGGTGTTTAATTGCAGGAGATTCCTTTGATATAGTCCGGAAGGAAATACAAATACAAGTCAGGAGCCCGGAGTCTGAAGTCTGGAGTTAGAGCTGTCTATAAACTTTAATTCACAACCAACCCTGAAGGGGTTGAATCATCGTATCCCTGGGTGAAAACCCGGGAGAAAAAGAAATCGGGGGAAAAGAAATTAATTAGAATTTGCTCCCAACCCCGAAGGGGTTGAATAATAATGACCCCGGGTGAAACCCGGGGAGCAAAAAACCAGGGCAAGCCAGGGAAATAGAATGAGAAAACTTTACTTCTTCATATTACTACTATCAGCACCAATGTGGGTTTCATCCCAATTACATTGGAAAAAAGTGTCTGATGCATTCGGGTATTTGCCTAAATCAATTGTTTTATATAAGACTACAGATTCATTGAATGGTCGTCCATTCATCGCTTATTATATTGAAGCGAAGTTGAGCGATCGAAATTTGGAATTCACCACTGATACAGTAAAGGGCAGAAGGCTTACTCCTTCCCAATTCTATACTAAAGAAGATTCAGCCTACATAATAGTAAATGGAACTTTCTTTTCTTTTCAGACGAATCAAAACTTAAACCTTCTGATGAAAGATGGCAAACTGATTGCCTATAATACCCCTTCATTAAAAAGCAAGAACACAGATTCATTTTATTACCCAACGCGTAGTGCTATCGGCATCAACAAAAAAAGGAAAGCTGATGCTGCCTGGATATTTACGGATACAGCTCAACGTTGGCCTTATGCCTTCCAGCAAAAACCTATAGTAGCAAAAGGCAAAAACCCAGATCCATCTTTTGAAAATCTCAACACACTTGATTATTGGAAAGCCTGGAGAATGGAAACGGCTATTGGTGGCGGACCCATGCTATTACAAAAAGGACAAATACGTATAACCAACAAGGAAGAACAGATGTTTGTTGCCGGAGAGAAAGACAAACATCCCCGCACAGCGATGGGCTATACAAAAAAAGGAAAACTCATCATTCTCGTTATCCAGGGTCGATTCCCAGGTGTTGCTGAAGGAGCCACATTAGAAGAAGAAGCAAAAATACTCAAAGACCTGAAATGTTTCGAAGCCCTCAACCTTGATGGTGGAGGAAGCAGTTGTATGCTTATAAACGGTATCGAAACCATTCAGCCATCAGATAAGGAAGGACAGCGTGCTGTTCCTGGTGTGTTTGTGATAAGGAGTAAGAAAACGTTCACCGTATATTAAGAGTCGGAAAGACGGGAAGACGGAAAGTCCGGAAGGAAATACAAATACAAGTAGGGAAGTTAGGTAGTAGGGAAGTATGGAAGTCAAGTTGGCAAAAAAAATACCGCGGAGACGCGAGACGCAGAGGGAACCCCTGCGTCTCCGCGTCTCTGCGGTATTTTTTTTGCCAACTTGATGGCTACTTCCATACTTCCCTACTACCTAACTTCCCTACTTGTATTTGTATTCTCTTCCGGACTTCCGGTCTTCCCGACTTCCGGACTATTGACTCCCGCCTTCCCTCTCCCATGCCGCTCTCCCATACCCCGCAATCACATGCTTCTCGCTATGATAAGAAGAACGCACCAGGGGGCCGCTCTCAACATAGTCTAACCCTAACTCATATCCTATTTTACGATACTCAGCAAATTCATTAGGATGAACAAAGCGATGTACAGGTAAATGCTTCTTTGTGGGTTGCAGGTATTGTCCGATAGTCACTACATCAACATTACTATTACGAAGGTCTTCCAGTGTTTGTATTACCTCTTCCCTGGTTTCTCCCAATCCAAGCATGATACCGCTTTTGGTACGCATACCGCCTTCTTTAAGGGTGCGTAACACTTCCATACTTCTGCGATAGCGGGCCTGTATACGCACCTGGCGACTTAATCTTTCAACCGTTTCTATATTATGAGACACCACTTCAGGAGCGGCATCGATGATCCGTTGGATATTTTCCTTCTCTCCTTTAAAGTCGGGGATCAGGGTTTCAAGTGTGGTATCTGGATTCAGCGCTTTAACTGCTTTTATCGTATTATACCAGATTATACTTCCTCCGTCTTTTACTTCATCCCTGTCAACTGAGGTAATCACCGCATGCTTTACTTTCATAAGGTGAATGGCTTCAGCTACACGCTGGGGCTCATCCCAATCGATAGGATCTGGTCTGCCGGTAGCCACAGCGCAAAAGCCGCAGCTACGGGTACAGATATTTCCTAAAATCATGAAAGTGGCGGTTCCTTCGCCCCAACATTCGCCCATATTTGGGCAATTGCCGCTTTCGCAGATGGTGTGCAGTTTATGGGTATCAACCAATCCGCGTACATGCTTATAGCTTTCGCCAATAGGCAATTTCACCCTCAGCCAGTCGGGTTTCTTTATTTTGGAAGTAGTTTCATTTAAGTTAGAAACAACAGGTAGTTCAATCATGGTGAAATGTTCAGATAACAAAAATGGCTTGGGGTTGTTCAAAAGAAGCCTGTCGTGACCTTTTTGCCACCCCCTTAAGGGCCATAAAAGCTGCAAATTACATTACTTTCTTCTACCAAAAAGGAAGGAAATATAGGCGTTGAAAAAGAACGACTTCTCGTCGACATAGGCCAATTGTGACACCTTTTTGCTATAATATTCGGCCATAAGTCCTATTTCGATTGCGCTCACGGTTTCATTAAATCGGCCATAATCGAAACGAAGGGCCGTTTTGGCATGAACGCCTGGATTTATTTTTACTTCACCCCAGCCAACAGTAAAGCCTGCAGCACCAGCAATGGCATAGTTGCTATCAATTATTTTGGGGAAAGTGCTTCTTTGTTCTTGTCCGTTAATGACCACATTTACCATATAGGGCTTTAATAAACCTACTGTGAGACCACCTCCAACTATTCCTGAAACAGACACACCGTTCTTATTCCCCTTACCACCTATACGGCTTTGCTGGGCGATACCCAGTTTTGCCTGATAGAAATTATTTGTTTTACCAAATATGATGTTTGAAAATCCAAACCCATCAAACAAGGAAATCTTTTTTTCCTTCTGGTGTTTTTTCTCATTGAATTCGAATTGATATAAGATAGCTTTTCGATTGCTCTTATATTTTCCAAACTCATAAGAAAATCCATATCCATCGGTATTCATCTTAAAGCCAAAAACACTTTGCTTATTGAAAACCACTTCTCCTTCTTCTTCCTGCTTAGCCAGCATATTGATTCTTTCGCGACGTGCTTCTTTCTTCTCCTTTTTTGTAGAAGGCGGAGTAGGGCTCGTTTGAGCTACAACAGAAAGACAACAAATTCCAAACAGTAGACTACAAAGTATCTTCTTCACCGGCATTGATTTAGTAATTCAACGTAAATTTAGGGCAAAATAATACAAAATGACAGCTTCTGTAGTATACGAAGGAAACCTGAGAACAGTTTGCACCCATGAAAAAAGCGGTAATAGCTTCCAGACCGATGCCCCAACTGATAATCAGGGCAAAGGAGAGCGCTTTTCCCCAACCGATTTATTAGCCACTTCACTGGGTGCCTGTGCCCTTACAATCATGGGTATTAAAGCCCGTGAAATGGAAGTTGACCTCACCGGAACTGCTATTTCAGTAGAAAAAATAATGAAGCAAGATCCCCGCCGTGTAGGTGGAATAAATTTAACATTTACTTTTCCCGATACTGCCTCAGCCGACGAAAAACAAAGGATAATAATTGAGCGCTGCGCCAGGACTTGTCCGGTGTTTTATAGTTTGAATCCGGAGATTGAGATAGGGATTACTTTCGTTTGGAGTTAATAATATAGTCCGGAAGTCTATTTAAGTCCGGAAGTCCGAAAGACCGAAAGTCGGAGTTAAATAGACTTCAGAGACTATAAACTTAAGCGTCTCTGCAAAAAATTCAAAAGCCCCGGTCTTTTCCTCTCCTTATCTTTGCCCTTCAACCGCTCCGCCATGTCAATCCGCATTTTCATCACCGGTGGTACTTTCGATAAAGAGTATAATGAACTTACTGGTGAATTGTTTTTAAGGAAACTCATTTGCCAGAAATGCTTCAAAGAAGCCGAAGCAATCTGGATGTTACGGTAAGGACCCTCATGATGATCGACAGTTTACATATGACTGAAGAAGATCGTGACTTAATTGTACATCAGTGCAGAAACACCCCAGAAGATAAGATCATCATCACTCACGGAACAGATACAATGGCTGATACTGCTAGAATCATTGCAGAGAAGATAAAAGACAAAACCATCGTCTTAACAGGAGCCATGATACCATATAAATTTGGTAGCTCCGACGGATTCTTTAATCTGGGCAGTGCCCTTGCCTTCGTTCAGACCCTCCCCCATGGCGTTTATGTAGCAATGAATGGTCGGGCTTTCGTGGCAAATAATGTGAGGAAGAATAAGCAGACGGGGCAGTTTGAGGAGCTGAAATAGCTAGTCCGAAGTGTTTAATTTTGAGAGACTCAATTTTATAGTCGGGAAGTCCGCGGCAAAATACCCCATTGCATAGAGCGAAATAGTCCGAAAAGAAAATTCAAGTAAAGAAGTAATTCTGGTTATATAATGTTTAAGAAATTATCAGAGACGCTGAGACGCAGAGCTTCTCAGCGTCTCTGCATTTGATATTGTATTCTTCCTTACTTCCTTAAACTCCTAACTTCCCTACTTGTATTTTCTTTTCGGACTATTTCGCTCTACGAAAATCAAACTCTTGCCACGGACTTCCCGGACTATAAATTTCAGACTCTCCAAAAATCAAACGCCCCGGACTAATTCTTCTTCAACACCACTTTCGCCTGCGAATAATTATACGACTGATCCAATACCTGAAGAAGCTGATTCCATTGGGAACTTTCAAAATGTTTGGCATTATAAGTCTTACTAACCTGAAGCAATAGGGTATTACCTTCTACAGTGGCAACACTTTTGAAGCTGCCGCAGATATTTGAAACGTTCTTTTGTAATTCTTCGATACCGATGACAGTGTACCCGGCAGGAATTGTGAATCGGATATTCCATTGAAGGGTTCTCGCATACCGAACATCTATTGGAAGGCTTCGGGATCTTTCATCACGGGTAATTTTTGTTTGTCCCCCTAATAAGGCAGGAAGGGCAATTATCTTATCGTCGCCTGCAGATGCAACCATATCTCCCAAAGTGAAATTCTCTGAATATTTCAAGTTTGGTTTTTTATAATTCCTTCCATCCTGAACAAGTTTGAAGTTGGCGTAGTTTTCCACCTTAAAATCAAATTCATTCGCAATCAGCTCCTTCATCATTTTGGGCTTCTCTTCCTTCCATTCCTTTTTCTGCTTATTAAATTCTTCAACAGCTTTTTCTTCAGAACGACTATCGAATCCTTCCCACATACCTTCTCCATCATAATTCCTGAAATCCGTTTCTATAAAAGGGGTAAGTGCTAATACATCTTCCATCATATCCGCTTTCAACATCCCCTTTGATTCAGTAGTTTTTTCGATAACCATATTTGATCCTGATGCATCAAGACTGGCAGTAAAATCGTATACCACTTTGTTTTGTGATGTATCAGTGGCATTGATCTGGTCGGCTGTAATTGGGCTTTTTTCAGAAAGATAATTAAACCGGATTGTCGGGTTGCCTGCTATATAAATTGGTATCTCGTCAGGATTCAGATGATTATCTGGATTCACATAATACTTATTCTTGCATTTGATAATCCATGCTAGTTCTTGGGTAAATGCCACCCTTTGCATACTGGTGCGGGTATTATATGTTGTTACTACAATCTCATGGTCAATTTTCTTATAGGTCAGTAAATAGCTGAATACTTTGGCATAAGCGTAATCAGACCAGTTTCTGTACATGGTTTTGGAACGCAACATGTAATAGGCCTTTCTGATGAACTCTTCATCTGAAGCATCGGTTATTCCTTTTTTCCTCATCACCTTGTACAAGCTGGAAGCTACAGACTCATTACTTCCATAAGGGGTAGTATAGGCTCCTGCTCCTTGCAGCTTATCTGGATTGAACCAAAACGTCTTGGCTTTTTGAGCCAGTTCATCATTGGTAATATCACGTTTCATATCAGCTTCATCACCAAACCAGATGAATTTCTTGCTATTATTCCTTGCGTAAATGATCTGGAATTTTATAGAAGGCTGTTCGGTGAACTCGTTCACATAACGGGTATCCTTATTCTTTTCCCGGTCACGATCCTCCCAGCGATAGGTTTTCTTACCATCTTTTGTTATCTGTTCAAAATCAGGAGCGCCTTTATTGCTTTTATACCCTATATAATACCTGTCGTCTTCTGTTGCCACTTCTATCACCTGGCGTGATACAGGCAATTCCCTGTTACATATAAAATAAACCGGATCAAACTCCTTGTAATCGGGCCTGCCCTGATATTGTCTTACATTATAATTCCTGAATTCATACTCAAGCATATCTCCTTCTTCCAGACCTGGAACCGCTATCTTATAATAATTCGGCCTGTAGGCTGCTGAAAACCCATTATCTGTATAGCTTTTGAATACTGAAGGTATGCTTGAAAGGTCTTCTACCTGAATAGCTTCAGCCAAATCCACTTTTTCCACTGTTCCGTCTTTCTTAATAATCTGTGCAGCAAAAGCATCCCCTTCCCTATCGATCCTGAAATAAAGAACTGAATATTGTTCAATTGCATATTTATCCCTAAGCAATAACTTCCTTCTCTCCGATTCTTCTATCAGTATTTTTGTTTCCGAACTAGAATTCGCCAATATCAAAGAAGTTCCTAATGTAAAAGGGGCGAAAATCAATCCCCACACATTCCTTCCGATCCTTTTCCCAACAGTCATGCCCTTCCTATCGAAACCGAATTTTGTTTTTTGTGCAAGAATAACAGCACTTTCACCAGGCCATTTTTCACCCAGTCCTACATTCTGAAAATCTGCATCATCAGGAAGCAGCTTTCACCAGGCCATTTTTCCCCCATTCCTACATTTTGAAAATCTGCATCATCAGGAAGCAATACAGGGTGATCACCAATAGTTTTTTTATTTATCTCCAATTCAGATTTTCCAATACGTTGCTGTGACAGTACCTGATTGGTTACAAATACTAAGCAAACCAGGAAAAGAAAATTCTTCCGCATAACTAGGGCTTTATAGGTATCATTTATTGAATAGTCAATGTCATATTCTGTCTGTTGAATTCCCTGATCTTGGAGAGATATTCCTTCCAACCAGTAAATTCTTCAGGATAGATTACAGGTGTTCCTAACTGGAATTTCTTTTTGAGTGTAATCTTGGTTGGCGTACTTGAATATACAGCCTCCATACTGTTCTTAGAAAATGTTGCCTGAAAATTCTTGGGCAACACACCGGGCTTAACATTTGATGGTAAGTCGAGAGTTATCTCATCTATCGACATGAATACATTATCAAGATCCACTGGATTCTGACGGTTTTCAGCAGGTATAAATCCAGTGATTGTTTCAGGAAAGAAATCGATAGAAGTGTACAGCTGATTGCCAGCCTTGGTAACCTGGTTGCCGATTTCAATGTCACCTTCAAGAACAATCGGCACATCACGGTTTTTGAAATCGGAAGTCTTAATATTGGTTACTTCAGCATTACTGTTATTCAGTTCCACCATATGGTTTATGAATTCCTTTCTTTTGGAGGCAGGAATTGCATTGTAGATATAATGAAAGAAGCTTCGTGATTCTCCATCAAAACTTATTTTCACATGTCCGGTTATTTTATCACCCTTTAATGCCAGAGTGGCTTTTGTTACAATCTGGTTTTCATCGAGCCCAGGCAAAGGCACTATTTCCACTTTATATTTATCGCCATCCTGAACCAACACATTCTTTCCCTGGATTCTATAGGCATCCCTTCCAAATGGACCATATTTCTCAGTACCATCCAGGAAGTATGTTTTCCCATTAAAATAAAGCACACAGATAGCATGGTTGTCTACACAGAGTGATTGTATTTCTTTTCGGTCGTAAGGAATTTCTCTGGTGCCAATCCACGAAAAATGGGCATCATACCCTGCTATCTTCAACATCTCTGTCAACAGGTTGGCCATGCCCTTACAATCACCATATTTATTTTTGAATACATCCTGTGTTGACTGGGGAACATATCCTGAATACCCCTCTTCAAAAGCTATATATCTTATATTATCCTGAACCCAGTAGTAAAGGGCTTTTATTTTGGCTTCGTCCGAAGAAAGTCCCTTAGTCAGTTGGTCTACTGTCGGTTTCAATTCTTCCGTCTTATTACCTGCCTTTTTATAAAGCAGGTTATACCAGGCATACATATCATCAAGTGATTGCAGGCAATTCACCTTTTTATTATTCAGAAGAAAGGACCTCACAGTAATTACCAGATGAGGGAGATAATATGGACGTGCAAGTGAGGAAGGTTCCTGCTTGGTACCCATCATGTTTTCGGCTGTATAGGTATAGATGTTGAAATTCTTATCTTTCTTAACCTCCTTCTTAATCTTATAAGTGCCGAAATTCTTCTCTATGATATCCAAGTCAAGCCAGGAAGGCACTTTAAACCGAATCACTTGCTGTTTTGCTGGAATACCCTGATGGAAAAATATACGGGTGAGGTATTTGGCATCAGTATATTCATAATCGTACTGGAAACGACAACGCTGTCCAGCCTCTTCAGCCCTAAACCCATAAAACATCCCAAAATTATCATCAAAGAATATTGACTCATCTGTCAATGAAATTTTCTCTGGAGGATATTTCTGGCTTTTAAAGTTGTTCTTATAAAAAATTCCAAAGTCATAATCTTTCAACTTTACGAAATTATTATATGGAAGCAGGTAACCTACCTGAACCTTTGAATCAATCGAAACCATTTCAACAGTTCCTGTTTCACGGGCAACAACAACCGGGAGGTTGTCGATTCCTTTGCCTGTAGAAAAATTGAATTCTTTTTCAGCCTGATAGATGCCATATTTGGCTTTCTTGTCTAATTTCTTCAATCCTGCAGCCTGGGAGCTTCCTTCCCCGTCGGGCGACTGCATTTGGGCGTTTGCACTAAAAGAAAACAACAAGAGGGCGAAAATCGATGGGATTAGAGTTTTATACATACAATACCGTTTCAATCAATATTGGACTTTAAGATACACAAAAAAACAAAAGGCCACAACGGTCAGTAACCGTCATAGCCTTTTCGAATATGATTTCTTTTGTAAAAGATTATTTAACAGTTACGTTCACACTAGATGCCAGTTTGCCGCCATAAGAACGGTGAAGGGCATCTGCAAATTGCAAGGTAAGCTTATACTTTCCGGGGGTCAGCTTCAGCTCAGTAGCTGTTTGAGCATTCCCAAAATGGATATGTGTTGAATCTTTTGGAACTACTAAACCTGCCGCTGTTGAATCCAATCCTATCAATATATGATAATGTCCGGAAGCATCCTTGATTTTTCCATTTGCCGTATCTACACTTAACTTTTCATTTGCCATTTCAACGGTAAATGGAGAGGTAACGGTTTGACCTTCCTTAAGGTTTTTGAAGTAAACCTTGGCTCCATCGGGAATAGCAGGTAAACCTGGAACTTCGGTACTTGCCATTGTACCATGGTCGTCATGGTTCATGGTCATAGTGTCTTTCTTTTCAGTGTCAGCGGTTTTTGTTTCGCTGTTGCAGGATGCAATGGTTACAGCAATGGCAGTAACAGCTAATAGTTTTCGAAACATATGATTTTAGTATTTTGGCAAAGGTAAAGCATAAATAGGCAGAACTTTCCCACATTAACATCCCCCGGCGTTTTTATAGTGACAGTACGTATTTTTGTCCTGAAATTACATGTATGGCAGAAGATTTGGCAATCAGCAAGGGCAGCAAAGAGGAACAATATGAGTCCTTATTACCACAGATTAGGGGATTATTGACCGGAGAAGATGATCTGGTAGCCAATCTGGCAAATATCACGGCAGCCCTCAAAGAACAGTTTGGCTGGTTTTGGGTTGGTTTTTACCTGGTAAAAGGAAATGAATTGGTACTAGGACCCTTTCAGGGACCTGTTGCCTGCACCCGAATCGCAAAAGGAAGAGGAGTATGCGGCAGCAGCTGGGCTAAGCAGGAAACCCTGATAGTTCCCGATGTTGAGAAATTCCCCGGTCATATTGCCTGCAGCAGCTTATCCAAATCCGAAATCGTTGTTCCCGTTTTCAGGAATGGAAACATAGTAGCCATTTTAGATGTGGACAGTGAAGAATTGGATAAATTCGACACTACAGACAAAACCTATCTTGAGAAGATCGTAGCCATGGATGCTATAGGTGTCTTTTAATAAGTTTCCTAATTTCACAGTGCCAACAACAGCTGAACTACTTACTCAGAATGACAGATTCAGGTAGTCGGCTTATAAAATTTTAACCTGCTAACAAAACAACTTGCTATGCGACCTAATCCTTTTGTAACAAAAAGCCTTATTGGCTTATTAACCCTTTCTGTAGTTTCTTCCCAATTCTTTTGTACTTCATCTGCGCCTGAGAAAGCAGGCAGCCCTGATACTTCTGCGGCTAAAGTGGTAACAGACATGGACAGAATTGCAAAAGGCGCTGCTCTTGTTCATATTGGAGGATGTAATGACTGCCATTCTCCAAAAATCATGACTCCGATGGGTCCAATCCCTGACACTACCAGATTGCTTTCTGGTCATGTAGCTAATTCACCCCTTCCAGATATTACTTATGATGCAACAAAACCAGGGAACTGGATTCTTATGTCGGCCGACCTTACAACAGCTGTTGGCCCATGGGGAATGACACATGCCGCTAATCTTACTCCTGATTCTACTACAGGTTTAGGTAGCTGGACAGTTGCAAATTTTATTGGGGCTATGAGAACAGGAAAACATCTAGGACAAGAGGGTGGTCGCCCTATTCTGCCACCAATGCCATGGCCAGCTTTGGGAAAGTTGACTGATGAAGAACTTTCGGATATGTTTCTTTATCTGAGGTCATTACCGGCTATCAGCAATCTGGTACCAGCACCAAAAGCTCCTAACGAAGTTGTATTGAAAAAATAACAAATACGTATTTGAAGATTAGTCCACCGCTAAAAAAATCAATAATGCGATTCACCTTTATACTGCTGTTTTCAATATCAACTTTGGTTGCAAAATCACAAAACAATAGCAGCGTTGCCCTCACACACGCCACTGTCATAAATGTAATTACTGGCAAAGCTGATACTGACCAAACGGTTATAATAGACAGTAATAAGATAACCGCAGTGGGGCCTTTCAAGAAAATAAAAATCCCGCCAACTACTACAATTATTGACGCTACCGGGAAATATATTACACCTGGATTGGTGGATGGGCATATTCATTTTTTTCAAAGCGGTGGACTATATACTCGTCCAGATGGATTAAACTTATCTGCAGTAACTCCTTACGAAAAGGATCAGCAATGGATAAAAGATAACAGAGCAGATATCATGTATCGTTATCTGGCTTGTGGAATTACAACGGTTATTGATGTAGGTGGCCCTATGAGTAATTATAGTGTAAGGACTGATGCTGATAAGACAGCTAAGTACCCCAATGCCTGGGTGACTGGTCCATTGATTTCCACTTATCAGCCACCAAACCTTGACAAGAAAGACCCTCCCATCATTAAAGTGAATAATGCAGAAGAAGCAAGAGAACTGGTAAAAAAACAATTGCCACTAAAGCCCGACTTCATCAAGATATGGTATATAGTAATGCCAGGACAAAAAGCTAGTACTACCTTGCCAATAGTAAAAGCGGCCATTGATGAAAGCCATTCCAATGGATTAAAAGTGGCGGTTCATGCTACTGAATTTGAAACAGCAAAATTAGCGGTTGAAAATGGAGCCGATATATTGGTTCATAGTGTGGACGACAGGGTGCTTAACGATACATTATTAGATCTGCTAAAAACGCATAAGACTGTTTATATCCCAACATTACTTGTTGCACAAAACTATAATCGCACTTTTTCACAAAACTTCGAATACAGTGCCTATGATTTGAAATTCGCAAACCCCTTCATGCTGGGAAGTTTGATGGACCTGCAACATATTGAAAAAACAAAATTGCCTTTTGATTACAAAAAGATGAAAAAGAATTTCCCTGTACCTTCTAAAGAAGATTCCACTATGTTGGTGAATCTAAAACTGGCACAGGATAAAGGAGTTCTGGTAGTTGCAGGAACAGATGCTGGGAATATCGGCACTCATCATGCCAGTTCGTTATATGATGAATTGCTGGCCATGCGAAGTGCAGGATTAAGTAATCTTGCAATCCTTCAATCAGCTACTATCAATGCAGCAAAAGGTTTTGGCAAAGAAGCTTCATATGGAAGTATTGAAAAAGGTAAAGTGGCAGACATGCTATTATTAGATAAAAATCCTTTAGATGACCTTTCAGCACTTACCAATATAAAAACTATTTATCATCGGGGTATTGCTATGTCAACAGATAGTCTCCTGCCGACTAGTCCTGAATTAATTGTACAGCAGCAACTCAATGCTTATAATCTTCACGACATTGAAGGTTTCCTTGCAACCTATTCAGATGATGTGGAACTCTTTGAGTTTCCTAATAAATCTATTGGAAAAGGCAAAGAACAGATGCGTAAGGAATATGGCGAAATGTTCAAACAAGTACCATCATTACATTGTCAGGTAACAGAAAGAATTGTTCAGGGCAATACCATAATCGATCACGAAAGTGTAACTGGATTCGGAAATAAACCACTCAAAGCAATTGCGATTTATGTGGTGGAGAAGGGGAAGATTGGGAAGGTGTATTTTGTTCAGTGAGGGCTGGAATTTTGCTAATGCTGGATGCCTAAGTCTTAAGGCCTAAAGCTGAAGGCTTATTCATCAGCCATGTATGTTATTGACTTTACGATGGCTGTATTCGAAGTCAATAACATCGAACGGATGATAAATTAAGCCTTCAGCTTTAGGCCTTAAGCCTTAGGCATCCAGCATCTAGCATCAAGCTTCCAGCCTCCAGCATCACCCCCACACAAATCCCTCATTCTTCAACGGCAAACTCCTCGGCCTGTACCCTGCTGCTGCAAGGGCATTGCAGAGTGCAGGAGCAACGGTGGGTAAGCCTACTTCTCCTACGCCACCGGGTTCTTCTTCACTGTTGATTGTATAAATTTCAACAGGAGGCATTTCATTATATCGCAATAGTTGGTAATTGTGGAATCCACTTTGATCAACCTTGCCATTCTGGATAGTGATTTCACCTTTCAAAGCTTGCTGAAGTGCAAACGCTAACCCACCCTCCATTTGGTTTTTTAAGCCATCCGGATTTATTATAATACCGCAATCAATTGCTGCCACTACCCTTTTAATGCGGAAATTTTTTGGACCCAGTACTTCTATTTCAATAGCATGGGCTGCATAAGATTTAGCAAAGATGAATGAATGTGTGGCGACACCTATAAAGTGATTCTTCTTACGGGGCTGATCATATCCAATTTTTTCTGCAGCCAGTTTTAAAACGTTTGCAATTCGCTGCGGATATTGCTTCATAGCACCTGGACCTTCTCCAACCATAAACATTTCACGTCCTTCAAGCAATGACAATCGAAATGCCAACGGATCTTTCTTCATCTTTCTTGCCACTTCATCAATAAAGGATTCTACCGGAAAACTATTCATACAAATTTCTACCGAACGCAACCATCCCCTGTTGATATTGAAATCAACATTTGTATACCCTGTTTTTACATTGGGTACTTTATAATAAAAGTCAGCCATGGCACCTCCCTGATTTTCAGAAGGGTCAGCTGTTTGCGGACCATCTGTCATCACTGCAATGGATGTTGACAATACATGATGATACCAGGATTTAAGTTCACCAGCATTATTCCAACTTGCCTCCATACGATGGAAATTTGCTGGTCGATACCCCTGAAATCGGATATCATCTTTTCGGCTCCAAATCACCTTCACTGCGGTATCTAATTGTTTAGCGATTTTGACTGCTTCTATAGCGAATTCAAAATGCAATCTTCTTCCAAAGCCACCACCAATCAATGCAAGGTTAACCTTGATATTCTCTTTTTTAAAACCACAATCTGCGGCCACTTGATTCACTGTCCAATCGGGCAACTGCAAACCACCCCACATTTCACAATTCTCTCCTTTTACCTGGGCAATAAAATTCACCGGCTCCATTGTTGCATGAGCCAGAAAAGGTTCTTTATATTCTGCTATTATCGAATTAGCAGATGCAACTTTAATTGGAGTAACAGAGCCTTTTTTAAATTTTTCAATAGCAGGGGGTTGCTTTGACCGCAGCGACATAGTATTGAACAGCGCAACTGTATTTGCCTTGTTCCCTGCCCCTTCATTCCATTTGATCTTTAAAAGACCTTTTGCTTTTTCAGCGGCCCAGAAAGAAGTGGCTATAACGGCTACCCCAGATCGAACATGCATCGGCTTGCCAGTTCCTTCATAGGTAACTACTTTTATGAATCCAGGAATTCCTTTAGCGGCTGAATCATCCACTGAAACCAATTTCCCACCTAAAACCGGACATCTTTCTATAGAAGCATATACCATTCCAGGCACCTTAAGATCGATGCCGTATTTTGCTTTCCCGGTTAGTATATCTTTTAGGTTGGACTTTTTCTGTTCCTTACCAATCAGTTTAAAATCTTTCGGACTTTTCAAAGTCACTTCAGCTGGGACGGGCAAGGTAGCTGCTACACAAACCAATTCTCCATAAGAGATGGTTTTCATATTTGTAGTGTTCACAACAGTCCCATTGTCTGCTGCACATTTATCGGGACTAATATTCCATTCCTTTGCGGCAGCTGCAAGAAGCATAGCTTTTGCTACTGCACCTGCTTTTCGGAGTGTGGTATAATCTGTAAGTACAGATTGACTGCCACCGGTATCGTGGGCTCCATTTGCCATAGAGCCATAGGGAGCTATTTCTGTCTTTACTTTTTTCCAGTCAGCCTCCAATTCATCTGCCACAATCATGGGCAAGGAAGTATTCACCCCTTGACCCATTTCCTGTCTGGCTACAAAAATGGTTACATCTCCATTCTTACTTATTCTCAACAAAGCGTTTGGCTGGAAAAATTCACAGTCTGGAATGGGTTGGGCAAATGATGGTAATCCAGGCAACATAAATCCCAACATCAATCCTCCACCCGACAAGGAACTTATTTTTAAAAACCTACGACGATCAATCGATACTTTTTTCATAATTGTGCAGATGATGGTTATTTATTGATTTCCTCAATTACCTGATGAATCGCTTCTTTAATGCGATGGTAGGTACCACAGCGACACAGATTCTGACTCATTACAGCATCAATCTCTTCTTCAGTGGGGCGTTTGTTGTGTTTTAAAAGTCCAACTACTGTCATCATTTGTCCCGTTTGACAATACCCACATTGAGGCACAGCCACTTTTTCCCAGGCTTTTTGCACCGGATGAGATCCATCTTCTGAAAGTCCTTCTATAGTAGTAATAGTCTGACCAACTGCAGCTTTAATAGAAATCTGGCAGGACCGCATAGCATGGTCGTTTATAAGAACGGTGCAAGCGCCACAGGCACTTACTCCGCAGCCAAATTTGGTTCCTGTCAGGTCCAGGATATCCCTTAAAACCCATAACAAAGGCATATCCGGTTCCGCTTCAACGGAAAAAGATTTATTATTTACAGATAACTGGAAAGAAGCCATTGGAGAATATTTGAAAAAAGGTACGATGTTTTGTGAGAGCAGCAAAATACAAGGTGGGAGTCAAAGGTCCGGAAGACAGGAAGTCCGAAAGTCCGGAAGAGAATACAAATACAAGTATGGAAGTTAGGTAGTAGGGAAGTAAGGAAGTATCTATAAAGTTGGCAAAAAATAACCGCGGAAACTCAGTGGTTTCCTCTGCGTCTCCGCGTCTCTGCGGTTAAAAAAAAATTGTATTTCTCCTTCCCTATTTCCCTACTACCTAACTTCCATACTTGTATTTTCTTCCCGTCTTCCGGACTTCCCGTCTTCCCGACTCCTGACTCCCTTCAAAACCTTACCTTCGCGCCATGCATTACGTATCAGTGGAAGGGCTCAGTAAATCGTTTGGGATACAGCCCTTATTTTCAGGAATATCATTCAATATTGAAGAAGGCGATAAGATAGCGCTGGTAGCCCGCA
>JBGAQE010000031.1:0-36016 GCA_044220885.1 Chitinophagaceae bacterium | reverse complement strand
GAAATGCGCGCCGACATATCTGGCACTGAACCAGGGTTTCCAAACTATCCGTACATTTAACGGAGAAGCTACTCAAGGTGTAGAAAGATTATGGTTACAGAATCTTGATTTGGACAATGCAGGTGTAAGTGGCTTTGAGGTTCTATTCCAATATAGTACAGTTAAACCTTCTAATAGAGAAATTGAACACCACTACTGTAGTTACAACTGCAAATAAGAACTATTATCTCGGATAGCATATGAATGCGTGCCTATTATTATTTTTCAATTAACACGCGCCTGGGGTGATGTGGTTATACAAACAGATCCGGTAATATCTATTGATATCGCCAATCATAAAGCAGCTTCATCATCTGCCGACGTGATGACATTGATAAAATCGAATATTGATAAATCCCTTACCAGTTATGGTTCAGATTACAGCTTCAAGAATACAAAGTTTTTTGGAGTAAAGCAGCGAAGTTTAATGTTGAAAGCTGAAGTGAATCTTTTGGACTAGTTATCGGAGGAACCACTGCCGATGCCACTACAGCATTAAACGCTTTGACAGAAATTCAAACCAATATTCCTTCCCTAACTTTGATGACAGGATTTGCTACAGTGTTCGCCACCAACAACAGGGGGAATAATGAAATCATATTTGCAAGCAGAAACTTGTTGAATGAAGCCAGCATACCGTTTATTGCAGGTTCTTTTGTTCCTCAGTCTTCCTTGTTAGCTAATTTCCCACGATTCAGTAGGTGCAAGACAGTTCAGTGTAGCTACTGATAACTGGGGTGGTTTGTTGAGAGCACCAGTAAGAGTATCACTTTCCGTAAGTTCAATGATAAGGATAGCAGGAAATGGGCTTCCATCCAACCTGCTTATTCAAGACCATCACAGGAGTATATGTATTGGCGGGTTGTTTTGCCAGTAAATATCAGGGTGAGCAGAATGCAGGTTCAAGAGTATATTCAAACGACTTCCCGATTTATCGTTATGCAGACCTGTTATTGATGAAGGCCGAGGCCAGATTATACTTGGACAGGATCCCTGCTACAGAATTCAATTTGGTTCCACATTGCCGAGCATTGGATGCAAACTATGTAGCTGGAACAATTGGTTATCCAAACCAGGCTATTGATGCAACACCAGCAAAATGCCTTATTGCAGAAGAACTTTTTGAATTTGTATTTGAAGGGAAAGATGGCATGATATAAGACGTAACAGTTTCGTTTTTGCAAACAGTACTGTTTTACCTGGTGAGGCATACAAAGTTTTATGGCCCATTGACCGGAATTCCTGGACTAATAACCGGGTCACTGGTACAAACACTGGATATCCTCCGTTTTAAATCGAATCCCATTAAAGGTATGGCGGCCGGGAGAAAGTTAGCTCCCGGTTGTATATTCCTTTAATTTTATGTTGGATATAAACTCAGACGATGAAAAGTAAACATATGAAGGGCTGGATAGCAGCTCCGTTCACTCCAATGCATTCAACTGGTTCTTTGAACCTCAGTATTATTCCGGACTATTATCAGATGCTAAAATCGAATGGTGTTAAAGGAGTTTTATTTTGTGGATCTACAGGTGAAGGGGTGTCGCTAACACAATCTGAAAAGAAAGCAGTAGCTAGTGCATGGGCAGAAGTGGCAGGTAATGATTCTGATTTCATGCTCATGACTTTATTAGGGGGTACTTCCATAGAGGATTGCAAAGAATTGGCGCTGAGCATGTGCCAGTCCATAGGATTGGATGCTATTTCATTTACCGCCCCTTTTTATTTTAAGCCTGCGGATGTAAAACAATTGGCAAAGTGCTGTATTGAAGTGGCATCAGTTGTGCCTGATATGCCTTTCTATTACTATCATATTCCTATATTGACAGGAGTGAATTTTCAGATGATAGACTTACTGAAAGAGCTTCTGGCAAAACTACCAAATTTTACAGGAATTAAATACACGCATGAAGATTTCATGATTTCTTCCCTGTTTGCATTTTGCAGATGGAAAGTATGATATGCTTTGGGGTAGAGATGAGAATATGTTGCCAGCATTATCGCTGGGAACAAAAGGCGCAGTAGGTAGTACATATAATTATGCACTCCTTATATATCGATATGATTAAAGCTTTCAACAAGGGAGATTTAAAAGAAGCCCAACAGTTGCAACAGCAATCCATCGATATGATTCGTTTATTAGGGAAGTATGGGGGGATAGCAACAGAAGAAAGCTTTATGAAAATTATTAGGCTTGATTGTGGCAATTTCGTTTGCCGGTGAAAAATATGACTGATAATGACTTTTCCGCATTCCAAAAGATACGGAGCTGATAAATTTCAGTACCTTCTCTTCCAGCAGGCGAAGCCCTTCTTTTAATAGATGACCCGATTTCTAACCATTTTTCTTTTTCTTAACCATGTTTTTACTTTCAAAAGCATCGGCTCAAAAGCCTATTGCCTTATCGTGGAAGCTGGAATGCAAATCTTCCTTCGGAAGATAATATGCATTTGGGGTTAGGGGTCGCCGGTCCTGTTACAGGTTATTCTAACAACGTATTGATAATTGCTGGTGGTGCCAATTTCCCCGATAGCCTTCCCCTGGAAAAAGGTGGCAAAAAGAAGTATTATAATAAGGTATATGTTTTTAAGAAAATGTCTGCACAACTCCAAAACTTCAACACTTCCATTCAGCTTCCTTTTAATATAGCTTATCTGCAAATTACACTACTGAGAAAGGCATTGTTTATGCAGGAGGAGAAAATGAATCAGATTAAGCAAGAAGGTGTTTTTATTGAATTGGAATGAACTTAAAGGACAGCTCGCTATAACGAACTTACCAGATTTCTTTTGAAGCAATTACAAACGCATCGTCCGATTGTATAGGTGACATTATCTATGTTGCTGGAGGTAACAACATCAGGCGTTTCAAGAAAGCTCTATTCACTGGATCTAAATAAAGTTGAAAAGGGCTGGCAAACATTGCTGATTTACCGACTCCTGTATCACATTCGGTATTAATTGCCTTGAATAAAAGCGGCAAGAATATGCTTTATATTGCCGGTGGCAGGTGTAAACAGGCTAACGGCATAAGTGATATTTATGATCAATTGTTTATTTATGATGTAAGCAGTAATGGTTGGACTCGAGGAAAATCACTTCCATGCTGCTATCTGCGCAGGAACCGGAACAGCTGTGGCAAGAAAAGGTATAATTGTTTTTGGCGGAGACAGGGAGAAGTATTCCATAAAGTTGACATGCTGAATGCATCGCTTCAACAGGCCATACCTGAAGAGGAAAAGAAAAAAATAATAGTAGAAAAGAATAAGCTCTTGTCTGCCCATCCTGGATTCAGTAAAGAAATATTGTTTTATGATTTCTCAAAAGATGTTTGGAGCAGGATAGGGAACATTCCGTTTAAAACACCTGTTACAACTTCTGCTGTTGCATGTAATGATATTGTTTTCATTCCATCAGGTGAAATAAGAGCAGGGGTAAGGACGCCTGCTATTTTATCAGTTAAGTTATCTGCCAAAAGAAAATGAACCAATCTAAAAGATATCCCTGGATAGTTGTTGGACTGCTTTGGGTGGTAGCCTTGCTGAATTATATGGATCGCCAGATGATTTCCACCATGAAGCCTGCCATGCAGATAGATATTGCTGAACTGCAATCGGCTACCAATTTCGGAAGGCTTATGGCAATATTCCTCTGGGTCTATGGATTGATGAGCCCCTTCGCCGGAATGGTTGCTGATAAAGTAAACAGGAAATGGTTGATTGTAATTAGCCTCTTTGTTTGGTCGGCCGTTACTTTTTCAATGGGATATGCCACAACTTTCAACCAGCTATACTGGCTTAGGGCATTGATGGGCGTTAGCGAAGCTTTATATATTCCAGCCGGATTGGCCATGATTGCGGATTATCATAGTGATAAGACAAGGTCATTAGCTGTTGGATTACACTTGACGGGATTATATGTTGGACAGGCATTGGGTGGGTTTGGAGCCACTATAGCAGACAAGTTTTCATGGAGTGCTACCTTTCATTCATTTGGTTTTATAGGAATGGGATATGCATTCGTCCTCATCTTCTTTCTTCAGGAGAAAAAAGGCGTTTATGCTGAAATGCCGGTATTGGATGCTCCGCTTGTAAAAAGGGTTTCTCCATTTAAAGGAGTGGGTGTATTATTATCCAATTTCTCTTTCTGGATCATGATATTCTATTTCGCCATTCCCAGTTTACCGGGTTGGGGAATAAAGAACTGGTTGCCTACTTTGTTTGCTCAGAATTTAAATATTGGCATGGGTACGGCTGGGCCTATTTCTACCATTACTATTTCAGTTTCTTCACTGATTGGAGTACTGGTGGGTGGAAAATTATCAGACAAATGGGCGCAGACCAATATAAAAGGAAGGGTATATACAAGTGCCATAGGTTTAGGACTAACCATTCCTGCATTATTACTGATTGGTTTCGGTCATTCCTTATTTCATGTTATAGGTTCAGCATTTTGTTTCGGTTTTGGATTTGGAATGTTCGATACGAATAATATGCCCTTGTTGTGCCAGATAGTTCCTGCAAAATACAGGGCAACCGCCTATGGATTACTGAATATGGCTGGAATATTAGCTGGCGCCTTCATTACCGATCTATTGGGTAAGTCGAGCGATTCCGGAAAACTGGGTAATGGTTTTGCTGTTATGGCAGGTGTTGTTTTTATAGCTTTATTACTTCAGTTATTCCTATTTAAGCCCAAACCAAGTTCTTCACTGGAATAACAGACTTCAATAAAATGCGATATGCAGTACACAAATGAATATCTGAAAGAGCTACATGGTTTTTATTCAAACCAACTATTAAAGGATACGATTCCTTTCTGGTTTCCTCGTTCCTTTGATGAAGAGTATGGTGGATTTTTATTGATGCGCGACAGGGATGGCTCCCTGATTGATGATGATAAAGCAGTATGGATACAGGGAAGGGCTACCTGGATGCTTTCTACCTTATATAATACTGTTGATCAGAGGCCGGAATGGCTGGAAGGTGCCCGATTGGGATATGAGTTTCTTAATAAATATTGTTTTGATACAGATGGTCAGATGTTTTTCCATGTAACAAGAGATGGAAAACCTATTAGGAAAAGAAGATATTTTTTCTCTGAAACTTTTTATGTTATCGCAGCAGCAGCTTATTCAAAGGCGAGCGGCGATTTACAAGCTGCCGAAAATGCCAGAAAGATCTTTGGTAAATGTATTGAGTATGCAACAGTACCTGGATTATTGACGCCAAAGTACACGAGTACCCGTCCTTCAAAAGGTATCGGTGTGCCTATGATTATGATCAATACAGCTCAACAACTACGAAATACTATAGGTGATAACCGCTGTGATGAATGGATAGCTAAATGGATAAAGGAAATTGAAACTGATTTTGTAAAGGATGATATACGATGTGTTATGGAGCAAGTGGCTCCAGATGGAAGTATAATTGATCATATAGACGGACGAACTTTAAATCCCGGGCATGCTATTGAAGGCGCCTGGTTCATTTTAGAGGAAGCCCGCTATCGGAATAACGATAAGCAGTTAATAGACCTTGGGTGTCGTATGCTGGATTATATGAGAGGGGTGGGATAAACAATATGGTGGCATCCTTTATTTCAGAGATGTATTCGATAAGCCAGTACAGGAATATTGGCAGGATATGAAATTTTGGTGGCCGCATAATGAAGTGATCATTGCCACATTGATGGCTTACCTGATGACTGGGAATGAAAAATATTCAGAATGGCACAGGCTGGTTCATGAGTATTCTTATAAGCATTTTAATGATAAGGAGTATGGGGAATGGTTTGAGTACTTACATAGGGACGGAACCATTGCACAAACCGCAAAGGGCAATCTTTTTAAAGGTCCTTTTCATTTGCCCCGACAGGAGTGGTTCTGTCGTCAATTACTATCAGATTTTATCAAGTAATATTTTATTTAATTGAAAGCTATTCTGATATATTCCTCATAATGCCAATTATAGCTGCTGCTCAACTGCAATTAGCGAAGCCGTTTAGTGATAATATGGTACTTCAAAGGGAGCATCCTATCCATTTCTGGGGTAAGGGCTATCCGGGTAAAACTGTTACAGTGAAATTTGGAGGCGTATTGAAGTCAATAGTGGTAAAACAGGATTCAAGCTGGGGGGTTTATTTTAATATGATGAAAGCTTCGGTTTTGCCTCAGCAGCTATTGGTTAAAAGTGATGGTGAAACGATTTCGCTTACCAATATTGTAATTGGTGATATCTGGTTATGTATTGGACAATCGAATATGCAGTTCTCTTTGAAAGAAGAAATGCATTATAAAGAAGAAATTCAAAGCAGTACTATTGATGGATTACGCTTCTATAATCCATCTTTTATAGGGAAAGGTGTTTTTAATAAGTCCTTTACCGATTCAATGGTGCAGTGTTTGAATATCCGTGATTTTTATGGCAATACTTCGTGGCAGAATAGTGATAGCCTCACTGCAAGGGATATGACTGCAGTAGGTTATTATTTCGCAAAGCAACTTGTAAAGGAAACAGGAGTACCAATAGGTTTAATTCATCTTGCAATAGGAGGGGCACCCATTGAATCTTTCATAAGTGAGAACGCTTTATTGAAATCAAAACAGTTTGCAGGCAAGTTGAACGGGAACTGGTTGATGAATAATGAACTGCCCATTTGGATACGGGAAAGGGGACAACAGAATATAGGCGGCCTTAATACTGTGGCTGGTGATCAATCAGGACCCAACCACGGCTATAAGCCAGGTTTTGCTTTTGCAGCAGGCATTCAACCATTAGCTCCAATGCCCATTAAAGGAATATTGTGGTATCAGGGAGAAAGTAATGCCCAGGAAATGGAGCGGGTTATGGAGTATGCTGCTTTGCAAAAACTAATGATAGAAGATTACCGGAAATTATGGAAGACAGAAAATCTTCCCTTCTATTGGGTACAATTATCATCCATCGATTCTGTCAGTTATAAATCGCAATTATGGCCATTGTTCAGGGATGAACAAAGAAAGTTGCTTTCAATTGTTAAGAATGGAGGCATGGCTGTTTGTTCTGATATAGGTGCAAAGAACAATGTACATCCCACAAACAAAAAATTCGTTGGCGAGAGATTAGCGAGGTGGGCTTTTGTACAGGATTACAAAAAGGATATTATTCCATCTGGTCCATTGCCCTTGAACGCAGTTTATAATAAGAATGAAATCGTTATTAGTTTTTTATATAGTGGAGAACAACTTTCAACCTATGATTCAATGAATGTAAGAGGGTTCTCAATAGATGAAGTACATGAAGTGAGAGCAACTATCAAAGGCAATAAGATAATTATTCCTGTTGCAAAAAAACCGGATTATATCTATTATGGATGGAATCCCTATACCGATGCTAATCTTATCAATAGTGAAAAACTACCCGCCTCCACATTTAAAATAAAAGTAAAATGAGAAACAGAATTATTCTTACCTGTCTGGCTATAACTATTGTCTCCCATTCAATAGCGCAATCAGATTTTTCTACAGTGTATACTTCTGGAACAGAAGGTCATAAGAGCTATCGTATTCCAGCTATCATTCAATCACCTAACGGTGACTTATTAGCTTTTGCAGAAGGAAGGGTGAAAGGCAGCG
Organism: Chitinophagaceae bacterium; assembly: GCA_044220885.1. Lineage (GTDB taxonomy): Bacteria > Bacteroidota > Bacteroidia > Chitinophagales > Chitinophagaceae > Endoryza. Next base: position 28,363 of record JBGAQE010000031.1, on the reverse strand, counting down.
GTGATTTTGGGGATATCAATATTGTGTTGAAGCGAAGTGCTGATAAGGGAAAGACATGGTCGGCTCTTGAGACCATTGTGAATTTTGATTCATTACAAGCAGGCAACCCAGCACCAGTAGTGGATCTTACAGACCCTCAATATCCTAAAGGCCGGATTTTCCTTTTCTATAATACCGGGAATAACCATGAAGGAGAAGTGAGGAAAGGAAAAGGAATCAGAGAGGTTTGGTATAAGACATCTATAGATAATGGGTTGACTTGGAGTGAAGCTGTCAATATAACTTTACAGACCCACCGTCCGAAGCAACCATTAGTAAATGCAGCTTATAATTTTTCAGAAGATTGGAGAACCTATGCTAATACCCCAGGGCATGCATTTCAGTTTTCAGGACCTAAGCACAAGGGTAGGATTTATGTAGCAGCCAATCATACCCAGGGAGAACCTAAACCAAGATATACCGAATGTTTTGCTCATGGGTATTATACAGATGATCATGGTAAGACATTTCATTTGAGTGAGAATGTAGAGATGCCTGGTGGAAACGAAGCCACTGCGGCAGAAATTTCAGGTGGGCGCTTGATGATGAATGCCCGAAATCAAAAAGGAGATATTAAAGCAAGAATTGTTGCTATAAGTAAGGATGGTGGTGTAAAATGGGATTCGGTTTATTTTGATAAGAATCTTATCGATCCCGTTTGTGAAGGAGCTATTTTAACGATAGGAAAAAAAGGCAAGAAGAATATTCTGGCATTTTGTAATGCAGCCGATACCATCCGCAGGAATAACCTTACGCTTCGTATCAGCTATAACGATGGGCAAACATGGACGAAGCAATTCCTTTTAGATTCAGCACCAGCGGAAATAGCGAAAAAGGATTTTACAGCCTATTCAGACATTGTGATACATGATAAGAATAGTATCGGAGTTTTATATGAGAGGGATGGCTATTCACAGATCGTTTATAAAGTGGTAAAATGGAAATGATTTTTCATTTATTCTGAGAATTATTTATGCAGTAATTTTGAATACTGCTTCTGTTTTCTATCCTTGTCATTCCCAGCTACGATCAGGTTGTATTTTGGAAGAGTTGTTCTTCATGAACTTATTCCTTACAACGGCTTAAAAAGATGAATTATGAAATTTAAGTTTCTTTTCGTAGCATGTCTGATCTCCATTTCATGTTTTTCTCAAAGAGATACCATTCAAATGAATGCAGGCTGGCATTTTGTAACTGACAAATCTGGTGAGGGTTTTGTAAAATCGTGGTTTAGTAAAGCATTAATGAATGCTAAAGATGTGACAGTTCCCCATACCTGGAATATTGAAAAAGAGAATGAAATGTTCTATGGATGGGGCTGGTATCAAAAAAGCTTTACAGTACCTGCCAATTGGAAGGATAAGAATACGGTTATCCAATTTGGCTCCATTAATCATACCGCCAAAATCTATCTCAATGGAAAACTGGTAAATGAGCATATAGGGGATGGCTTCAATAAATTTTTTGTTGATTTAAGTGGTCAATTAAAATATGGGAAAGAGAATGTATTGACAGTTGCCTGTACCAATGATTACAATGCTGTAAAAGTTCCATTTGGCACCTCATTCGATTGGCCAAACGATGGTGGTATTATCAGGCCTGTTTCTATGATTGTTTCAGGCAAACCTGCGGCATCCTATATACAAGTAGTTCCAACTTTTAATTTGAGTGATAAATCGGGACAACTAAAAATAAACGTAGGTCTTGGTGAAACTCCTATTCCAAATATTCAATTGGGTATTTGTATTACGGAGGAGAACCAACCAAGTCGCGATACTGTATGGCAATCCATTGAAAAGCCGCAATGGCAAAGTGGAGGCACTATGGTTACAATTGCAGTTCCAAAGATTCATCCCTGGCATTTCGATTTCCCTAATCTGTATAAAGTTTCAGTTACGGTCTATGCCGGAAAGAAGGCTACAGATCGTATCACAACATCTGTTGGGTTCAGAAACCTTGAATTTAAAGGAGGACGCACATTTCTCAATGGGGAGCCTATAAAATTAATGGGTGTTGAATGGACGGCTGGTAGTAATCCTGATTTTGGTTTTGCAGAACCTGCTTCAGAGATAATTAGATATGGTAAGCTGATGAAAGACGTGAATTGTATTTTCAGCAGGGTACATTTCCAGCAAGATGATGTTTTTTATGATTTCTGTGACCGTAATGGAATATTGATACAGGAAGAAGTACCTCTATGGGGTGGGGAAACACCCGTAAACGATAGCATTAGAAAGATTGCGTTTAACCAATTGGAATCGATGGTAAGGAATCACTTTAATCATCCATCTATAATAACATGGGGTGTTGGAAATGAATTGAGAGGAAGAGATGCGGAAATGAAAGTATTCATTACAGATTTGATGGCAAAGGCAAGAGCGCTTGATCCGAATCGGCTGGTGAGTTATGTAAGCAATACACTTACGGCAGGATATTTTTCCGGATTGCCTTTTGTTCCAGATGCAGGAAGTATGGGCGATTATGTAATGATGAACGAGTATGGTGGCTCCTGGTGGGAATTGCCAGTAGCACAAATAGGAGACTATATGGATAGTGTTCATAAAAGCTATCCGGATAAACCTTTCTTTATTGCAGAGTTCGGATTATGTGAACCGAATTTTAAAGGCGGAGATGAACGTCGCTTGCAGGATTTAGCTTACCATATGGGAATTTTTGAAAGTAAGTCTTATGTTCAAGGCGCTATCTATTTTGACCTTACTGATTACAGAACTCATTATCCCGGAACATTCGAAGAAGATAAATACCGGAGAAGGATTCATGGCATTTATGACATGTATGGTAATCCAAAACCTTCAATGAAAGTATTGCGTGAATTATCTTCTCCTGTAGAAGTACAGACTGTGAATACCTGGAATAAGGGTAAGTTAGGTATTGCTGTTTATGGAAGTCTTGGCTTACCACAACATATAGTAAGTGGCTATTCTCTCTATGTAAGTGATAGTACCGGAAATTTTGCTTCTACAAAAAAATATCAGTTACCAGATATCAAGCCTGGTGAAAGGATAATATTTGAGGTAGATGATCTCTATAAAGGAAAAGGGATTGTGACTATAGTAAGACCAACAGGATATGTTGTGTCTCAGAAATCATTTTATTGAAATACAGATAATAATGAAGAAACCTAATTTACTACGGTTTGTTGTTTATCTCATTATTTCTAAAGGATACTTGCTCAGGTATCAAATGACAAATCGTGCTTGTCTGTGGGATCCCATTGCTAAGCAGAAATTGTATCATAGGAGATGGTTTTTTTCCTTGAAAGACAGTCAGAAGGATCTTTATGGAAGCTAGATTTTATGAAAGGTGTCATTGATCATAGCAATTGATAGGGTAATGAACTTGCCTGTAAAGGCCCAAGTAAGTCAAAGGGAGTAAAGTATACGAGATAATCATATGATTTGTATAATTTATCTCCAGTAGTACAGGTAATTACCACATTTTATTAAAGCTCTTTGATGGGTTGGAACTTCGTAGCGGTATTTACAATGCTATTTACTTTCCACTATGGATAATGATAGCAAGGTTTGCCTGACTGGCCGGTATTTGGAGAGGGCTTCATGGTATGCTGTGTTGAATGTACCAATCCCATCAAACAGTTGGCGATTGATACGGGTGATATAAGCTGAACATATTCCATTTTCATTTAACTGAAGATATAGTCATGATTGAGCCAAAGAAATATCTCGCCGTGTCTACGATGATTCGTAATAAGGGAAAATATTATTCTTTAGAAGAGTTGAAAGATTTGGTAACCTTTTGTAAGAAGCGGTTTATAACCTTCGTTCCTGAACGGAGTATGTTGCACAAGTAGTGCTGCTTCACTCAAAAGTATGGGTTTTGATATAAAAGTAAGTGAGGGAATGCAAGTATGTAAAGAGCTCATCAAAGAGATTTGCAGTGAATTGGATATTCCATATCTACATATAGGAGGAGGATATATGACCATCAGAACAAGAATTTCTCCTGAAATGAGTCGGCAGTAACGCTTCGCTGGGAAAAAAGTGATAGTGGAACCGAGGCAATGTTTTAGACGGAACAATACTACAGATGTGGAATGGGAAAACAGTCACAAAACCAGGATTTCCAAGTATCGATTCACGCCATCTGTACCTGAACCATTTTGACCCCTTTGATGGCGTTACTGTAGTTTTTAATCATAAGATTTGTGATGTTGATAGTGGCGATACATTTAATTTGGGTGCAACACTTTGCAATTGGCCCGATAGAAAAGTGAATAAGGAAGAAGACCTCATCCGGTTTAATGCTGTATATCCGGTTATGTTAACTTTTGCTGAAAGATGCTGGCGTGGGGGTGGAGTCAGGAATTATCAGTCAAGTATAGGTAGTCGTACCGAGACTAGTTTCAAACAATTTGCACAATTTGAAAAAAGGCTTCTTCACAATAAGAAAAAGTATTTTTTTCAAACACCCTTCCCTTATGAAAAGCAAACTGACTATGGTTGGAGTATGATTGGTCCTTTTGAAAATACAGGAAAAACAGAAACAGTCTTTGCTCCGGAATCAAGTTCTTTTCTGGATACAGTTGACCTGAAAAACTATCCCATACTTAATGGAGCAACCATATGGTTACGTCATTTCTGGCATCCACTAATTTCTTCACATCTGGAAAACCCAAAAGATAGTACAACCTGGTATGCGGTTCTGAAAGTGAATATGGACAAAGAGGGTTATAAAGATTGCTGGATTGGGTTTAATAATATTTCCCGATCTCCTGCTGTTGATTCTCCCCCAATAGGTGCCTGGGACGACAAAAGCAGTGCTATATGGGTGAATGGACAATTGATTGCCCCACCAATCTGGAAACGAGGAGGGAAAAAAGGCAATTCAGAAATACCATTGGAAGATGAAGGATATGAGTATCGTGCCCCAACTAAAATCTATTTCAAGAAGGGAATGAATACAGTATTGCTTAAATGTCCGCTAGGAAGTACGAAAGCAAAAGATTGGCAAAACCCTGTGAAGTGGATGTTTACGTTTGTTATTCTGAATTATAAGTTCCCAGAAACAGGAGATTGGTAGAGATGTTTCTTTTGTATGCCCTTGCTAATAGACGAATGTTTCAAGAAATAGTATATTGCTATTGCAGTAAAATTGTTTCTGTAATATCAATCAAAAAGATTTCGATCGGTCGACTCTGTTTTCTTTAATTGCTTCATATTGAAACTGATTTATTTCAAAATCAGTGGTTATACTTTGTATGGAATTTGCTGTAATTGCATTGCGATCTGGATATCTGACTTGGGGTTCAATAAATTATTTAAGAGTTTCAATAAAGCCGTTTAACTTTATTGTCTCAGTCTACACTTAATAAAGAACAAACCAACTGATTTTAGCAGAATATTGCATAGTTTTTTTCTCTTATCTTAATATTCGGGATAGGTAATGAATGTAAGGCGGATATGCAGAATTCTTTTACGAATTGAAATCTTATTGTAAGTTGTGTTTATCAGCTCAAATCGAAAATATGGACGAATTAAAAATTTTATTGATTGAAGATGAAAAGAAAATTGCTGATACCCTGGCAAAAGGGCTTAAGGAGTTGTCTTTTGATGTAGACACCGCCTATGATGGCTCTATAGGATTCCGGTTATTTAATTCGGCAGAGTACAACCTGGTAATAACAGATATCAATCTGCCAGGAATGAATGGGTATGAGCTGTGCAGAAAAATCAGGAGTAAAAATCAACATATACCTATTATAATATTGTCTGCCCTTGGTGCTACTGATGATAAAATGGAAGGATTTGAAGCAGGAGTGGATGATTACCTTGTTAAGCCATNGTATTCCTCTGCGCCTCCGCGTCTCTGCGGTTATTGTACTGGATTATGAAGACATGAATGACAGTGAGACAATAATAGCCCTGGCAATATCTAAAACAAAAGAGGTATCCTTATTGCTTCAGATACCTCTTTGAGAATAAACACACCTCTAACTAAAACCTGCATTCCTGTTTACTCTTTTCTATTTAACCATATACCCAAACTAAGCCTTCCTATTGTTGTTGCCCTGCCTGCCATCTTATGTATTGTATTACCAGAGCCTGAACCACTTTCCATAGAATTGGCGAACAGATAGCCCGCACCTAATTGCAAATCAAGGCTGAATCTTTTCATGTAATTTCTTTGAATACCCCAGACCAGTCCAACAGTGTTCATCAGTCTTCTTTTTTCTTCAACCAGATAATCGGAAGAAATGGCATTCTTTGAATAGCTTGTTTCAAATACCGGACTAACATAATTCAAGCTATTCATAGCCGTTCTTTTTCCCTTTTCTTCCCTTTTAGTATAGTTGTAGTAAAGCCGATAACCAAGAGTTAATTCCGGATCAAGAACAAAAGTTGCTTCATTGCCCATTGAACTGGAACTAGTAAACGAGCCGCTAAAACTGGCTCCTATTTTTGCAACTGCCGTTTGATTTCTACCTGTACTTTTTTCAAAACTTATTCCTGGCTCCAGAATGGTGACCTTGAATACATCTGTTGTGTGTTGCTCATCACCAGATTGAGAAAAAGCAGGGCAAGACGATATTGCCAAAGCTGATAAAAGAAATATAATTCGCATCATTCTAAACTTTTGTTTCTTTTTTTTTGAATATGAAATATTATTTATTGATGTCTTTTACCGGGATAATCTCCCTGTTATTGATGTTTATAATCTTATAGGAGTTTTTGTTTTCCAATATTACCTGTACAATTGAATTGTTTTCGCAAAGAATCTCCTTGCTATAAAACACTGTATAGTCAGGATAGCTTGAACGTATCAGTACACTGTCATCTTTTGATAAAGAATGAGCCAGGTTTATGATAGTGTATTGTTGTTTTCCTTTCAGGGAATACACCGTATTTATAGAATTCTTTTGATTGTTGAACTGTATATAGATAGAATTCCCAAATACAGAGTATCTCAACCCTTCAACTTTGTTGTAGGCGAATAATAATTTCTGATACAACGCAGGATAGTTTTTACGAAAAGATTCTGTTGAATCTTCCCTTAAAGGACTGCTGTGTATTAAATCAATAGCATGACTATCATATTGATTTGATTTCATTGATCGATGCTGGTTATTACTTGCCAGTTGATGCTGTGCTATTACTTTCCCCGCAATCAGAATCAACCAAAGCGTTACGGAGATTTTAAGAATGTTGTTCATACATTTAATTTGATAGAATAGGTTTTGAATGGGTGCTATGGATATTCGAACATTAACTAGTTGCAACTATTTCTTTTTCCTTTGCACATTTACCCGGTAAAAATAGAATGGCTAAAAAGACTGAAAATTGACATATATCAATTTCGTGTATGCCTGATAAAATTTTATTTTGTTGTAAAAGAAGTATTGAATAATGATACTGTTCTGCTTTCATGTATAGGACAATAAGCTGCCTTGCCATTTGATGGCAGATCAGAAATCCTAATATATAATTTCTTAAAAAGCTGGGATCCTTAACTGAAGTATAGCTTGATTATTTGACTTTCTTATACTTCCCTCTTATACGGCTCAGGGTTTCAGTAGTCATACTTAGATAGCTTGCAATATCCTTTAATGCCACCCTCTGTAATAAGTGAGGAAAATGCTTTTGGAAAAATGCATATCGGTCCTCAGCCAGTGGTTTTCTGCGGTTATAGATTTCCACTTCCAGACAATAAAGGTACTTTTCAGCAATAACCCGGATGATATAATTGAATTCGAAGTGTTTGCTGAAGAGGAATTGCATATCGTTATAATGCAGACTTGCAATCAAAGTGTCTTCTACTGCTTCTATATATNAGGGCTAAAGGAAGAGAACCCAGGAATGCTGAGATTTTCATGTTATTGGGCGATGCATATCGGAAATCAATAGAAGGGGGACTGGCAATTTCAAATTTTGACAAAGTGTGCTCTTTAGAACCACAGCTGGTGAGTTTTCAAAAAAAAAAAAAAAAAAAAAAAAAAAAAAAAAATTTTGTTACCACTGTCGCCATTTCATCTTCTGATATAGTAGCTTACAAGTCCTCGAGGGATAAAACTTGCATGACTTGCTATCTTCCTGGAACCAATAAAAGTTCTCCTTGTTAAGTCTCTAATCTTTACTGTTGCTTTAATATCATCAATCAATTCAGGACTTAGATGGTATATTTTTTCCTACTGGTCAAGCATGGGTTTTAGTATATAGCATTGATTTCGGTATTAGAATCTGGTCTTAAGCTGGCCGTGGCATTTCCCGAACATTTGGTTGATATATTAGTCAATAGGATGGTTACTGAAAATGACAATTGACTTGTATCAAACCCTTGCTGTAAAATTTGTATGTTTTAACAAATAGGTTGAAAATACAGAATAGCTCAAGGATTGGACTGGTTATAAGTTTTAAGTTGTTGTTGAAATCAGTAAGACGATAAGAATATAAAATTACTTGAAAACTTTAAGAATAGAGGATACGAGATCTTCACCAGCAATAGTTTGAGTTTGTAGAAAATAGGACTGCCCCTTCTGGGCGGTCCTTTTATTTGCCGCCGTCTCTGTGGTTAATCCATTAAAAAAATAATTATTACTATGATACTTTAGGCGCTAAAACGGTAATTAATTCCGATTATGCTTCGCAAAGAGAATAGTAGTGTTAACTTCTAAATCATCTTTCAATCGCCAACAAATATTAATTTTTAGCGGCAGAAAGGCCTGATTATGTTCTTTTGATTTGTTCTTCAGTTTATATTCTCAGAAACAAGCAAAATCAGGATGTTTAAATGGATGGTCGTAAAGTTAAAATAAAGGGTACCGCCATTTTATCATTCTCTTTTGACTAATAAGTTTCGCTGTAATTTCTCCCATCAACTGAAAATCAGTGGAAAGAGTAGTAATGCCATTCAAAATTTATTTTTTTTAGTGGGGTTTCATTATATGAAATGACTTCTTTTCCGATTTTTAATCCTTCCGCCAATAATCTTTCAATCAATATTACAAGATCGTTTTCCATCACACTTATATAGACTTCACCTGCTGACAATGGATCGTTCGTTATATCGTGTACCACTTTGGCATTGAAGGCATATTCCTGACAGAATCTTTTGAATCCTTTTATTATCTCTTCTGGATAATAAGTGTATTCAGAAAATCAATTTGATTGTTTTATAACCAGAAAGTTTTGTCTTTGCTTCAAAGCATTGTAGATATCCTCTTCAAAGTTTTCATACACGGCAGCAAAGGGAATAGTAATAAATGTATAATTTTGTCTAATAAAATCAATTTTCCGCTGGTAAGACTATTGAGGATCTCGGCAGCCTTTTCGCCTCCTTCCAAAAAATGAGGAAGGATTACATAATGCGTATAATCAGTTCTTCTTCCTTCTATTATCTTTTTGAAAAGAGAGAAATCGTTATGGTAAATGTATAAGTCGATTGTTGCAGTATCGCCCAATGCTTTAGTTAAGGCATCGTATACTATCTTTTATGAGCGCTGAGTTTATTGAATAGCAGGAATACTTTTAATCCAGGCCCTTCAGTTCTTTTTTTGATGAAATACCCTTTTCCAGGTACAGATTCCAGGACTCCTTCTTTTTTAATTGGCGATAGGCTTTTTCCGCTGTATCCCTCGATACTTCCATTTCAGCACTGATATCATTTATGGAAGGTAAAAGTTGACCTTCTTCCAGGCTCTCCTTATCTACAGCATTGATGATCCCTTGCACCAATTGCAGGTACTTGGGAGTGGCCGATAAGGCATCAATACTGATAATCTTGAAAAGAGGCTGGTGCATTATGGCTTTTTTTCAAATATACAGGAGGAGTTGTAAGTTGTAAGTTATACGTAGTAAGTTAAGGAAATTTATGACAGAACCTGGATTTTAGCAGTATTGAGGATAGATCGGATTTGAGTTTTTCTCTATTTTTAATAAAATCAGCAACAGAATATTATTATGTATTGTCTCAATAAAACAACCATTGTACCATGACAGTACATGATGGTAGTGCCGCGGCATTTGCCTACATTTAGGTTCTTTCTTTTATTAACCAACGATTGCTTTTATGCAGGTACTATTAGGAGTCATTTTCCACTTCATAGGTGGCTTTGCGTCGGGTAGTTTTTATATGCCCTATAAAAAGTGAAACAGTGGAAATGGAATCCTACTGATTGTAGGAAATTCTTCTCCTGGCTGGTGGTACCACCCCTTGCTGCCTGGCTTACTGTTCCGGGTTTTTCAGATATTATCAAGGCTACAGGACCAGATGTATTGAAGTATACAGTGTTGTTTGGTGTGCTTTGGGGTTTTGGAGGACTCACTTACGGACTTGGTGTTAGATATTTGGGAATGTCACTCGGCAATTCTGTAGTACTGGGTTTCTGTTCCGCCTTTGGTGCGCTGGTGCCTTCCATCTATTATAATTTCAATCTAACAGAAGGTAAAACCACATTGAATGATCTGCTGACAACTGGCTGGGGTCAGATTGTACTCGGTGGCGTTATATTATGTCTTGTCGGCATCTTCATCTGTGGCAAAGCAGGTATGATGAAGGAAAAAGAACTGTCTACTGAAGAGAACCAAAAATCAGTTGCGGTGAGTTCAGTCTGGTGAAAGGATTGCTGGTAGCTATCTTCTCAGGCATTATGAGCGCCTGTTTTAATTTCGGAATAGAAGCTGGAAAACCGATGGCGGAAGCAGCAGTGAAAGCGGGTATGAATCCATTGTACCAGAACAATGTTACTTATGTTGTTTTGTTATGGGGTGGATTAGCCACCAATTTCATCTGGTGTATGATCCTCAATTTCCGAAACAAATCATTCGGCGATTATACTGATAAGAAAACACCACTTCTAAAGAACTATATCTTCTCCGCAGTAGCCGGTACTACCTGGTTCCTTCAATTCTTCTTCTACGGAATGGGCGAAAGCAAACTTGGCAATGGGGCCAGCTGCTGGATCCTTCACATGGCCTTCATAATATTAGTAGCGAATATGTGGGGCATCGTATTGAAAGAATGGAAAGCAGTAGGTAATAAGACCAGGACCACTTTCATTGTTGGAATAGCTACATATTGCTTTCGGTAATAGTAGTGGGGTATGGGAATGCGATGAAGTAGGAGAGGGAGTTAGGAAGGAGGGTAGGGAAGTAGGGGAGAAATTGGTAGTAGGGAAGTAAGCTATTAGAAATTAGGGAAGGAAGGGAGTAGGAGAATCGTAATGTAGTTACGAGAATATTAAGGGTAGTAGAAAAAATAGGCTTAGTAAGAGTGTTACCCAAGGATTTTCAAATTTTCAAATCATCAAATTTTCAAATTGCATTCCATGGAGTTCAAAACACGTCAGTTATTTGTGAATCGACGCAACAGCCGCCTCAATGGCCGGTGATGAAGTAGCATTATTAGTGTACAGAAGTAATTTATTAGGGCCGATTTACGATTGACGAATTATGGAGAGGGGGAAATACTTCCTGCAAGGCAATGGCAAAAGACCCTTAACAGGGAAAGGAAGTGGAAGATGGGTAAAAGGTAGCGGTGGCGACCTTGGTACTAGAAACGAAATGGATTGGCGGCTTTGTATGTTGATCGCTTCGAGAAGTTTGACCAATGTATATCGCGGATTGGAATATGAAGATGAAAATGGTGGCCCTTTTCAATCATTGCATCTACGATCTTGAATCGAAGCACCTTCTATCGATACACCACTGCATGGCTTTCTTCCATTCAAACATATTGATCATTGCATCTGATGAAAGCCATAGCTATTGCTGCAGCAAAGATGGAAAGGCTACTACCAAAGAAATATTCAAAGGCAAAATAGGTTGGGTGGAATGGCAAAGACCCGGATTTGATCTGGACTGAAAATTGAAACAATGTCTGGAGAAAATCCAGGTATCAAAGGCATCATGCTTGGGTCGCATGGTTTATTCACCTGGGGAGATACTGGCTTTTGAAAGTTATATCAACACACTGGAAGTGATTGAGCAATGTGCGGAATATCTTTCTTCGCAGTATGGAAAGAAGTGAAAAATATTCGGTGGACAAAAGATCAGTTCACTAGCACCCGATAAAGAAAGGAGCAAGCGTCTTTGTTGGCGCCAATACTTAGAGGGCTTTGCTCTAATAGTGATTTAGTAACTCCTTCAGTAGGTGGTGGGGCTAAGCTGGGACATTTTACTGATGATGAGCGGGTGTTGGAGTTCACGAATTCCAACGACATGGAACGATTAGCAGCTATGGGTACCAGTTGTCCAGACCATTTTCTCCGTACCAAGATTGCTCCACTTGTTTTGAATTTGGCTGGTGATGCGTCTTTGTTGGATTATAAAGCCATTAAAGAACAGCTTACGTCGCAGTTTGTGGAGTACCGGAAAATGTATGCAGACTACTATGATTCCTGCAAGCATCCGAATAGTCCTGCTATGTGCGTGACCCCAATCCCGTGGTATCCTTATCCCGGAGTAGGTATGTTCACTTTCGCCAAAGACAACAAACCGCCAGAGTTGCGGCAGAATTCTATATCAATGCGATCAATGTAATGAAGGGGGCAGAAGCTATTCTTCTTATACATCATTGCCAAGACAAGAAGCTTTCAATATTGAATATTGGTTATTGGAAGAAGCGAAGTTAGCGGATGCCGGCTCTAAAAGCATTGACGGGTAGGATTGCATTAGTTACAGGTAGTGCAGGAGGTATCGGCAAGGCCATTGCAAAAAAAATGGCGAAGGAAGGAGCCTGTGTAATATTGAATAGATATTAATGAAGAAAGATTAAAAAGGTGCGGTTGAAGAATTCGTAAGACCTTCGGAAAAGATACAGTAGCTTCTGTTTTACTGAATGTAACAGATAATGTTTCGATACAAAATGCCTATAGTCAGGCCGCTCTTCTGTTCGGTGGAGTAGATATCATTGTCAATAATGCCGGTATCAGTATTTCAAAACCGATCACTGAACATAGTATTGAAGATTGGGATAAATTGTATGATATTTTGGTGAAAGGACAGTTCCTTGTATCAAAAGAAGAGAATCATCATAATGAAGAAGCAAAGGAATTTGCGGCGATATCATCAATATCGTGTCAAGAATTCCATAGTATCTGGTCTAATAATGCCGGCTATGGTTCTGCGAAGGCAGCACAGGCGCATCTTTCAAGATTATTGGCCGCTGAATTAGGTGCTGATAAGATACGAGTGAATATTGTTAACCCTGATGCCGTGATTGCAGATTCCAATATGGGGCTGGAGGCTGGGCAAGGGAGCGAAAGCTATGGAATAACCGTTGAAGAATTGCCAGCGTATTATGCAAAAGAGACTTTGCTGAATGAAATGATTTTACCTGATGATATAGCCAACGCTTGTTTTGCATTTGTAGGCGGATTGCTTAGTAAATCAACTGGCAATATCCTGAATCGGATGGTGGAATACATGGGGTTTGTTAGATAATTGTTAATATAATCATTGAAAATTCTTGATGGCATTTAAGATGAAACTGAATCCGGGTTGCCGGGAAGAATATATCAGGCGGCATGATACCATTTGGCCGGAACTGGTTACATTGTTGAAGGATACCGGAATCTCAGATTATTCTATTTTTCTGATGAAGCAACGCTTACCCTTTTTGGTGTTTTGAAAGTGAATGATGCATTGTAGATGGATAAACTTCCCGAACAGGAAGTGATGAAACGCTGGTGGGCTTTATGAAAGACATCATGGAATCTAACCCGGATAATTCTCCGGTCAGTAAACCTTTTAGAGGAAGTATTTTTATCTGCCTTAAATTTGAAGTACTATGCGTGTAGACAAAGTATCGATTGCAGCCCATAATGAAAAAGGAGCGAAAGCTCAGCAACAACGATTTTTCTTTTCTTCAGGATACAGTATTCCTAATGCTTCGGCTATTGTAGACAAGTTGTCGCTTTCCAGATCTCCAGTTGGGCTTTGGGAACAGGGGGTACGCGCTTCGGAAGATTCAGCGAAGGTGGTGAAGACAAGAATCTGGAAGAAAAGATTGAGGATGTTGATTGTGCATGCATTAACAGGTTCGGTAATGCCATCTCCCTTCATATACCTTGGGATATTCCAAAAGACGCCATAGCTACCAAACAATTGGCTGCCTCATTCGATTGCGTTCGATGCAATGAATTCGAATACATTCCAGATCAGGCCGGACAAGCGCTTAGTTACAAGTTCGGTTCCATGCAGCATGTGAATGAAGACGTGAACTTAACAAGCTGTTGATCATAATCTGGAAGTGATTCAATATGGCAAAGACCTTGGATCACAATCCGCTCACTGTTTGGTTGAGTGATGGATCCTGCTTCCCCGGACAATTGAATTTCAGACAAGCTTTTCCAGAATACTTTGGAGGAGTCTACATCAGGGTATATGCAGCACTTCCAGATGATTGGTGCGTTTGTTGAGTACCTTTGAACTTCTATTCACTACGGTGTTGGTAGGATAGTAATCTTATTTATATGCGAGTAAACTTGGCCCCAAAGCGTACACACTTGTTGACAGGGTCACCACCTTCCAATGCCAATATTGGTTATCGTTGTGACATTATTGATGGAAGGGAAACTCGGCGGTTTCCATTTAATGATAGTAAATATGGAGATGATGATCTTACGTGGTTGGAAGCTATCAAGCCCTATCAGCTATTCCTGATATTCAGTGAGCTGGTGGAAGGAATGGATGCAAAGGGAATGAATCATACTACTGATCTTGGTTGGATGATGCCTCATAATGTAAAAGATCCGTTGGATTTTCTTCAATCGCTGATGCTATTCTTATTGCCTATGCACAAGCATTGCTCGAAAGGCATTGGCTGCTGCACAAGCCAATAATGATGTAACAACTTGTCAGAATATTTGCAGATGCCTTTCGCACCGATGTGCGTGGATAGTTGCACAGGCTAGATTGAAAGGTGCTGCTATTGACCCACATCAAATATCAATATCACATTCTTCTCCATTTAATACGTATTACTTTTCCACGGCGAACTAACTCTGACTCCCGACTATAGACTTCGACTCCATCCTCCGACTTTCTTACAGTCCCGTAGCCACTCCCCGTTCCCCTTTCCCTTTATCAAATCACCACGAACAGCATTATTTCTAAAATAGCCTATTGGGTCAATAGCAGCACTGCTTCTCTCAATCTAGCCTGTGCAATCCAATCCACGCACATCGGTGCGAAAGGCATCCTGCAAAATATTCAATAAGTTGTTACATCATTATTGGCTTGTGCAGCAGCCAATGCCTTTCTGTCTACGAGCAATGCTTGTGCATAGGCAATAAGAATAGCATCTAACGATTGAAGAAGGTCTTCCAACGGATCTTTTACATTATGAGAGGCATCAATCATCCAACCAAGATCAGTATGATTCATTTCCTTTGCATCCATTCCTTCATAATCTGTAGCTCACGAATATCAGGAATAGCTGATAGGGCTTGGATGCTTCCAAACTGCAAGATCATCATCTCCATATTTACTATCATTAAAATGGAAACCGCCGAGTTTCCCTTCCATCAATAATAATGCAACGATCTGCTCAATATTGGTATTGGGAAGGTGGTGACCTAAGTCAACAAGTGTGTACGCTGAAATGTTTACTCGCATATAAATAAGATTGCCCCAATCACCAAATATAGTTGAATAGAAATTAGGTTCAAAGGCTTTATACTCAACAAACACTTCTGCATGGCTTTCTTCCATTCAAACATATTGATCATTTGCACCCTGATGCAGCCATAGCTATTGCTGCAGCAAAAGATGGAAAGGCTATTACCAAAGAAATTTTCAAAGGCAAAATAGGTTGGGTGGAATGGCAAAGACCTGGATTTGATCTTGGACTGAAATTGAAACAATGTCTGGAGGAAAATCCTGGTATCAAAGGCATCATGCTCGGATCACATGGTTTATTCACCTGGGGCGATACCGCTTTTGAAAGTTATATCAACACGCTGGAAGTGATTGAGCAATGTGCGGAATATCTTTCTTCGCAGTATGGAAAGAAAGGAAAAATATTCGGTGGCCAAAAGATAAATTCACTATCCTCTGATAAAAGAAAAGAACAGGCATTCTTATTGGCGCCAATACTTAGAGGGCTTTGCTCTAACAGTGATTTAGTAACTCCTTCGGTAGGTGGTGGGGCTAAGCTGGGCCATTTTACCGACGATGAGCGGGTGTTGGAATTCATCAATTCAAACGACCTCGATCGGTTAGCGGATATGGGTACCAGTTGTCCTGACCATTTTCTTCGTACCAAGATCGCTCCGCTTGTTCTGAATCTGGCATCGGATGTATCTTTGTACGATTATAAATCGATAAAAGAGCAACTGACTACTCAGTTTGTGGAGTACCGGAAAATGTATGCGGACTACTATGATTCCTGCAAACATCCAAATAGTCCTGCCATGCGTGACCCCAATCCGGTGGTAATTCTATATCCCGGGGTAGGTATGTTCACCTTTGCCAAAGACAAACAAACCGCCAGAGTTGCGGCAGAATTCTATATCAATGCCATCAATGTAATGAAAGGAGCGGAAGCCATTTCATCCTATACATCCTTACCAAGACAGGAAGCTTTCAATATTGAATATTGGTTATTGGAAGAAGCGAAGCTGCAGCGGATGCCGGCTCCGAAAGCATTGACGGGTAGGATTGCTTTAGTTACGGGAAGTGCTGGTGGTATCGGAAAAGCCATAGCTAAAAAAATGGCAAGGGAAGGAGCTTGTGTGATCTTGAATGATATTAATGAAGAAAGATTAAAAGGTGCGGTTGAAGAATTCGGTAAAGCGTTTGGAAAAGATGCAGTTGCTTCTGTTTTGCTGAATGTAACAGATAATGTTTCGATTCAAAATGCCTATAGTCAGGCAGCACTTTTATTCGGAGGGGTAGACATTATTGTAAATAATGCCGGTATCAGTATTTCAAAACCGATCACTGAACATAGTATAGAAGATTGGGATAAGTTGTATGATATATTGGTGAAAGGACAGTTCCTTGTATCAAAAGAAGGAATCATCATAATGAAGAAGCAAGGAATTCCAGGCGATATCATCAATATCGTGTCAAAGAATTCCATAGTATCTGGTCCTAATAATGCCGGCTATGGCTCTGCGAAGGCAGCTCAGGCGCATCTTTCAAGACTATTGGCAGCTGAATTAGGAGCTGATAAGATTCGGGTGAATATTGTTAATCCCGATGCCGTAATTGCTGATTCAAACATATGGGCCGGTGGCTGGGCTGAAGGCAGAGCGAAAGCTTATGGAATAACAGTTGAAGAATTGCCAGCTTACTATGCAAAAAGAACTTTGCTGAATGAAATGATTTTACCTGATGATATAGCCAATGCTTGTTTTGCATTTGTAGGCGGATTGCTTAGTAAGTCAACTGGTAATATCCTGAATGTGGATGGTGGTATTGCTATGGGGTTTGTTAGATGATGTTCATATAATTGATCATTAGAATTCGAATGTAAATATGGTTTCTTCATTTTTCATAATTCCATATCTAATTGTGAGCCTGTTTTCTTTTTCAGGATCCAGTACCACTTATTTTGTAAGTCCTGCCGGTAATGATGAAGCTTCAGGCACTTCTATCACTACAGCCTGGAAATCTTTGGATCGAATCAATAAGCAAAGATTGGAAAAAGGTGATAAGGTATTGTTGAAAGCAGGTAGTGTATTTCAAGGAACAATTTTGCTGGATGAGAAAGATGGAGGCGATCCATCACTGCCAGTTCTGATTAGTAGTTATGGTGCCGGCAAGGCTTTTATTGAAGCAGGAGAAAAGGGAGGAATTATTGTATATAATACCGGGGGTGTTCAGATTAAGAACCTGGTGATTACAGGAGATGGGGTAGATAAGAACAACGCCAGTGGTATTGAATGCATTTCTGAAAAGCCTTCTTCAAAATTGTCTGGTATTACGATTGAGCAATGTGATATTTCTGGGTTTCATGATTATGGCATACTCATAAAATCGGATAAGCAATCGGATGCAGGGTTTAGCAAAGTGAAGATCATGAATTGCCTCACTTATGCCAATGGTGAAGCAGGAATCGGTTCATTGGCTGTTTTTCCAGCAATAAGTCATTCTGATTTTTATGTCGGTTATTGTAAGGCAACTGGAAACAGAGGAATCATCGCAAAAACAGATAATCATTCTGGCAATGGTATTGTACTTTCCGGCATAGATAAACTAACCATCGAATATTGTGAAGCTTCTGAAAATGGAGCCGATTGCCGGTCGGTTAGTGGTGGCCCAGTAGGAATTTGGCTGTGGAATTGTAGAAATGGAATTATACAGAACAGCATTTCTCATCATAACCATGCAGGTACTTCTGTTCACGATGGGGGTGGATTTGATTTGGATGGTGGCTGTTCCAATTCTACAATACAGAAATGCCTTTCTTATAATAATGAAGGGGCTGGGTATCTATTGTGTGAATTTGGTTCCATGAATCCTTTCACTAACAATAAAGTGCTCGATAATACAAGTGTCAATGATGGATTAAACAATAGTTATGGAGGAATTACAGTAAGTGGTGCAGGTAAGGAATTTCCAGTTACTAATACCCTTATAAGAAATAATAAAGTAGTTGTGGAAAATAGTAAAACAGTAAAAGGACTGCCATCAGCACTATTTTTACAGGGTAGCGATTTTAAGGATATTCGTTTTGAAGCTAATGAATTTATTGTTTCTGGAGGAGCTGCTGTTTTGAGATGTGACACTCTGTTTAATAGCAATCAGGCGATATTTGATGAGAATCGTTTTATTGTTAAGGATAAAGGATTTAGAGTGGATTGTTCCGCATGTGGGGTTCAGACAGAAGAATTCTGGAAGCTTATGCTGCAATCAAAAACAAAAAGACAATGAAAAGGATGGCATTTAAAATGAAACTGAATCCGGGTTGCCGGGACGAATATATCAGGCGGCACGATACCATTTGGCCGGAACTGGTTACTTTGTTGATGGATACCGGAATCTCAGATTATTCTATTTTTCTGGATGAAGAAACGCTAACCCTTTTCGGTGTTTTGAAAGTGAATGATGCATTGCAGATGGATAAACTTCCCGAACAGGAAGTGATGAAACGCTGGTGGGCTTATATGAAAGACATAATGGAATCTAACCCGGATAATTCTCCGGTCAGTAAACCTTTAGAGGAAGTATTTTATCTGCCTTAAATTTGAAGTACTATGCGTGTAGACAAAGTATCGATTGCAACCCATAATGAAAAAGGAGCGAAAGCTCAGCAACAACGATTTTCTTTTCTTCAGGATACAATTCCTAATGCTTCGGCTATTGTAGATAAACTGGTCGCTTTCCAGGTGGCTATCCCCAGTTGGGCTTTGGGAACAGGGGGTACCCGTTTCGGAAGATTCAGCGAAGGTGGTGAACCAAGGAATCTGGAAGAAAAGATTGAGGATGTTGGATTATTGCATGCATTAACAGGCTCGGCTAATGCCATCTCCCTTCATATTCCTTGGGATATTCCAAAAGACGCCATCGCAACCAAACAATTGGCTGCCTCATTCGGATTGCGCTTCGATGCTATGAATTCAAATACATTCCAGGATCAGGCCGGACAAGCGCTTAGTTACAAGTTCGGTTCCATGCAGCATGTGAATAAGGCGGTGAGACAACAAGCTGTTGATCATAATCTGGAAGTGATTCAATATGGCAAAGACCTTGGATCACAATCGCTCACTGTTTGGTTGAGTGATGGATCCTGTTTCCCCGGACAATTGAATTTCAGACAAGCTTTTCAGAATACATTGGAGAGTTTACATCAGGTATATGCAGCACTTCCAGAAAACTGGAAAATGTTTGTTGAGTATAAAGCCTTTGAACCCAATTTCTATTCAACTACTGTTGGTGATTGGGGACAATCTTATTTATATGCGAGTAAACTTGGCCCCAAAGCGTACACACTAGTTGACTTAGGTCACCACCTCCCCAATGCCAATATTGAGCAGATCGTGGCATTGCTATTGATGGAAGGAAAGCTGGGTGGCTTCCATTTTAATGATAGTAAATATGGAGATGATGATCTTACGGTTGGAAGCATCAAGCCCTATCAGCTATTCCTGATATTCAGTGAGCTGGTGGAAGGAATGGATGCAAAGGGAATGAATCATACTACTGATCTTGGTTGGATGATTGATGCCTCTCATAATGTAAAAGATCCGTTGGAAGACCTTCTTCAATCGTTAGATGCTATTCTTATTGCCTATGCACAAGCATTGCTCGTAGACAGAAAGGCATTGGCTGCTGCACAAGCCAATAATGATGTAACAACTTGTCAGAATATTTTGCAGGATGCCTTTCGCACCGATGTGCGTGGATTAGTTGCACAGGCTAGATTGAAAACAGGTGCTGCTATTGACCCAATAGGCTATTTTAGAAATAATGCTGTTCGTGGTGATTTGATAAAGGAAAGGGGAACGGGGGGAGTGGCTACAGGACTGTAAGAAAGTCGGGAGGATGGAGTCGGGAGTCTATAGTCGGGAGTCGGGAGTTAGTTCGCCGTGGAGGAAAAGTAATACGTATTAAATGGAAGGAAAGAATGTGATATTGATATTTGATATTGGCAAGACCAACAAAAAGGTATTGCTATTCGATGAATCGTACCAGGTAGTGTATGAGAAATCGGTGAGTCTTCCTGAGATAACAGATGAGGATGGAGATACTTGTGAGTCATTGACATCACTACAGAATTTTGTTAAGGAATCGGTGGAAGAACTATTTCATCTTGCGCAGTTCACCATCAAGGCTATAAACTTTTCTGCTTATGGAGCAAGCTTTGTTTATATCAATACAAGCGGTAAAACCGTAACACACTTGTATAATTATCTGAAGCCTTATCCAAGTGCCCTGCAAAAGAGATTTTACCGGTATTATGGAGATGAAGAAATATTCTCATTGGAAACAGCTTCACCGGTATTAGGTAGTCTCAATTCAGGATTGCAATTGTACAGATTGAAGTATGAACAGCCAAGGATTTTTGAAAATTGCTGGCAGGCACTTCACTTACCGCAATTCCTTTCCTTTTTGATTGCAGAAAATGTATGTTCAGAAATAACCAGCATTGGTTGTCATACTGGAATGTGGAATTTCGGAAAAGATGATTATCATGCCTGGGTGTATGAAGAAGGAATTGCTGAAAAGCTGCCTTCGCTAGTAACCGCCAACACTGTTTATCCTGTTACAATTAATCATCATTCGGTATTAGTTGGAACCGGGTTACATGATAGTTCAGCAGCATTGGTTCCTTACCTGGAACAGTTCAAGGAGCCTTTCCTGTTATTATCAACGGGAACATGGTGCATTAGTTTGAATCCATTCAATGTTACGCCCCTTACGATTGAAGAATTAAGAAATGATTGTTTGTGTTATATTTCCTACGAAGGAAAGCCGGTTAAAGCTGCCCGATTATTTGCAGGTTATGAACATGAAATTCAGGTAAAGCGATTGGCGCAACATTTTGGAAAGCCTTCCGATTATTATCAGAAGATCTCTCTGAATGATAAATTACTTCCAAAAGAAGGAATTGAAAAGTATTATGAAAGTTTTTCTGAATTAGACCTGGCTTCGTTTGCTGATTATGAAACTGCCTATCACTGTCTCTTGCATTTCATAGTTTTTGCACAGTCAAAAAGTATAAGACTTGTACTGAATGATACCAGCGTGAAGAGGATATTTGTAGAAGGAGGATTCAGTAAGAATAATTTATTCATGAATTTACTATCCAGACAATTTTCGGGTCTGGAGGTATTCGCAGCCTCAATGCCACAGGCAAGTGCCATGGGAGCCGCTCTCGTAATTCATTCGTCATGGAATGACAAACCAGTTCCTGAAACTTTAGTTCATCTCGATACTATTGCAACTATCAATTCACAAGTTTCTTCTCAATAACACTAACGACATATGAAAAAGCTGACAATTCTTTTTGCGACACTGCTTCTAAGTTTAATAACCACGGCGCAGGTAAAAGTTACTCAATTGCTTTGCGAAAACAGACCCGATCCTGTTGGACTGGATGTAGCTGTACCAAGATTCAGTTGGCAGTTGCAATCGGATGCCAGGAATATTTCGCAGACGGCGTATGAAATAAAAGTTACCAATGGTAAGACTGCTGTATGGAGTACCAATAAAGTGGTCTCCTCCCAATCGGTAATGGTTCCTTATGGCGGAGCAGCATTGCAGTCGGCGAAAAAATACCAATGGCAGGTACGTGTTTGGGATCAGGCAGGAAAAGCTTCTGCCTGGAGCGCCCCTGCAAGTTTTGTAACCGGCTTCTTCCAAAAAGATAATTGGAAAGCAAACTGGATTGAAGCAGACTTTGTGGAAGATTCGGTAAATCGCCCGGCACAATACTTCCGTAAATTATTTATCGCATCAAAGAAAATCGCTTCTGCTACCGCTTTCATCACTTCTCATGGAATGTATGAAGCCCAATTAAATGGTAAGAGGATTGGAGATGCCTATCTTACTCCGGGTTGGACAAGTTATAAAACACGTTTGCAATACCAGGTATATGATGTGACCAGTATGATTAACCAGGGAGCAAATGCTATTGGAGTGATTGTGGGTAATGGATGGTATCGTGGATTTCTTGCCTGGGGTGATAATAAGAATATATATGGGAATAAGCTTGGTGTGCTTTGTCAGTTACAGATTACATATACAGATGGTAGCACCAGTACCGTTGTTTCTGATGATAGTTGGAAATCGGCAATTGGTGCAATAAAAGCCGTAGAAATTTATCATGGTGAAACCTACGATGCAACTGCAGAAAAGCAAGGATGGTCAACTGTATCTTACAATGATGCCGATTGGGCCGGAGTGAAAACCGCCACTTATACATACGACAACCTGATAGCGACTTATAATGAAACCGTAAAAAAACATGAAACATTTTCTCCAGTGAAAGTATTCACTACGCCAAAAGGTGAGAAGGTTATCGATTTCGGGCAGAACCTTGTAGGATGGGTGAATCTGAAAACTACTGGTAAAGCTGGTGATAAAATCACTATCCAGCATGCAGAAGTTTTAGATAAAGAGGGTAATTTTTATATTGAAAACCTTCGTGCAGCAAAAGCCACAGCAACCTTCATTCTAAAAGGAGGAGAGCGTGAATCATTGGAATCTCATTTTACATTTTATGGGTTCCGATATATAAAGGTAGAAGGATATTCAGGCGATTTGAAACCCGAAGATTTCACCGCTGTGTCATTATATTCTGATATGCCACAAAACGGAAACTTTACTTCTTCCAACGCATTGATAAATCAATTACAGCACAATATACAGTGGGGACAAAGGGGAAATTTCCTGGATGTGCCAACTGATTGTCCGCAGCGTGATGAACGTTTGGGTTGGACTGGTGATGCACAAGCATTCTCTCGAACAGCGTCTTTCAACTTCGGTGTCAATAGTTTCTTTGCAAAATGGCTGAAAGATATTGCTGCTGATCAATTACCAAACGGAAGTGTTCCTTTTGTTGTACCGAATGTATTGGGTGCAGGTGCTTCAGGTTCTACAGGATGGGCCGACGTTGCCACTATCATTCCATGGAATATGTATCTGGCTTATGGTGATAAGAGGATTTTAGAAGATCAATATGGCAGTATGAAAGCCTGGGTCGATTTCATGACCAAATTCAGTAAGAATGATTTGTGGAATGTGGGATTCCATTTTGGTGACTGGTTATTCTATCGTCCATTCGATGATAATGATGGATCATCAGCTGTAACAGATAAATATCTGATTGCGCAATGCTTCTATGCTCATTCAACACAATTGTTGATCAATGCAGCGAATGTTTTAGGTAATACAGCAGATGTTGCAGCCTATACCACATTGCTTGGGAAGATAAAAGCAGCCTTCCTGAAAGAATATATGACTGCAAATGGAAGATTGGTAAGTGGTACACAAACTGCCTATGTTCTCGCATTGAATTTCGATATGTTGCCAGAAGATAGCAGGCAACAGGCCGTAGAAAGATTAGTAGCGAATATCAAGCAGTACGGTAATCATCTTTCAACCGGATTTTTAGGAACCCCTTATCTCTGTCACGTATTAAGTCGCTTCGGGAAAACCGATATGGCCTATACACTCTTGCTGCAGGAAACATATCCTTCCTGGTTATATCCGGTTAAAATGGGCGCCACAACTATTTGGGAAAGATGGAATGGTATTCGTACTGATGGAAGCTTTGAACCTGCTTCTATGAACTCCTTTAATCACTATGCTTATGGCGCCATTGGTGATTGGATGTATAGAGTTGTAGCAGGGTTGGATACTTATCTGGACGGTCCTGGTTACCAACATATCAAAATTCAACCTGTTATTGGCGGAACACTTACATCGGCGTCAGCTACATTGAAAACCTATTATGGTGTTGCAGGAAGCAGCTGGAAATTGGAAGGAGATAATTTAGTAATGGATGTTACAATACCAGCTAATGCTCATGCAACGGTTCATATACCAGCTTCAGGAATTGATAAGATAACAGAGGGCAACCAATCTATTGCAGACAATAAAGGCTTTCCTGTTATTTCATCTTCAAATGGAGTAGTGGTGATTGAATTAGGTTCAGGTACCTATCATTTTTCAATTGCAAAAAAATAGACCAGCAATGAATAATAAATATTTTGCCGCCATTCTATTTGCAGTGACAAGTTTCACATTTTCTGCTAAAGCCCAGTTGAGTGTAGTTGCTACCGAAGGTGGAAAAGTAAAAGGGTATAAGGATGGGACAGTGGCCATTTTTAAAGGAGTCCCTTTTGCAGCTCCTCCTGTAGGAGAACTTCGATGGAAGGCACCTCAACCGGTGCTGCCCTGGAATGGTGTAAAGGAATGTACTGTTTTCTCTGCAAGCCCTGTGCAGCCAACTCCAGTTCCATTTGCCATGTGGACAGAAGAATTCATTGCGCCTCCCGAGCCATTAAGTGAAGATTGTTTGTATCTGAATGTTTGGACAAAGGCTAAGACTGGGAAGGAAAAAATGCCTGTATTTCTATGGATTTACGGAGGTGGTTTTTCTTCCGGATCGGCAGGCTGTGCTGTTTATGACGGCACTGAATACGCGAAACAAGGAGTTGTTTTCGTAAGTATCAATTATAGGGTAGGAGTGTTTGGGTTTTTAGCTCATCCGGATCTTACAAAAGAATCTGGAGTGAATGCTTCGGGGAACTATGGTTTAATGGATCAGCTGGCTGCTTTGCAATGGGTAAAGAAGAATATTGCCGCTTTCGGTGGTGATCCTAACAATGTAACGATAGCCGGACAATCTGCCGGATCGATGAGTGTAAATTCACTTGTGGCTTCTCCATTAGGTAAAGGATTATTCCAGAAAGCCATTGCTCAGAGTGGTGGCCTTTTAGGTTCTCGCTTTATCGCTTCTTTACAGGATGCTGAAAAATCTGGAAAGCAATTCCAGACAATAGCAAAAGCAGCTGATATTAGTGCATTAAGGACATTGTCTGCAGACTCAATACAGAAACTATCTCAGAAACAGGGAGCGCCACGTTTTAGTCCAGCACTGGATGGATATGTTTTGCCTTCAGATTTGATGGCGGCCTTTCGCGCCGGAAAGTTCAATCAGGTTCCAATGTTATCAGGTTGGGTAACAGGTGATGGTGCTTTGTTCGGTAATGCAAAAGTGAAACCTGATAAATTTGTTTCAGACATCAAGACTCAGTATAAAGACAAAGCAGAAACATTATTAAGTTTATTGCCTCATTCAAACGAAGAGGAAGCTACTGCATCTTCTGGTAAATTGGCTCTCTTGAACTTTGCTGGATGGCCCTCGCATTTATTGGCAGTTTACGATTCTAAACCAGTCTATGTTTATGAATATGGCCATGTGCCTCCGGATAAAGAAGGATTTCCTAATTATGGTGCTTTCCATACTTCAGAAGTACCTTTTGCCTTGCATACAATTCATACCTGGAAAAGAAAATGGAGACCCATAGATTTCCAAATGCAGAAAATTGTTTCTTCCTATTGGATCAATTTTATTCGAACAGGAAATCCGAATGGAAAGGGACTTCCAAAATGGTCTGTTTATAATAAGAACACAGGTTCCATTCAGACGTTAACTGATCCTGTAAATGCTACTACAGGTCAATGGAAGGCTGTTTTTGATTTATTCGATTCAAATTGAAAATAAAAAAAATGAGAAAACAATTACTGCTGTTACTGTTTTCATGCAACGTGTTATTTGCTGTAAACGCTCAACAAACTATATCTCTATATAATGGGAAAGCACCTGGTTCAGAATCGTGGTCATGGACTGAAAAGGAAATGTTCTCTCCTATATTTAGCACTCAAGTGGTTTATAATGTAGTGGAACCAACCCTTACTGTGTTTCGTCCTGCTGATGGAAAGGGAAACGGAGTAGCTGTAATTGTAGCTCCTGGTGGTGGCTTTGTTACACTTTCAATAAATAGTGAAGGGAATGATGTTGCCAAATGGTTAGTAGAAAAGGGAGTAACTGTTTTTGTTTTGAAGTATCGTTTGGCGCACAGCTTTACAGATGATCCGGTAAAAGAGTTGATGGGGAAAATTAATGACCCCAAGAAGATGCAGGAAGCCACGGGTCCTGTAATACCATTGGCCATCCAGGATGGAATCGAAGCTGTTAAATATGTAAGAGCTCATGCAACCGACTTCGGGATCAATCCTAAAAAAATCGGTTTTATGGGATTCTCGGCAGGCGGTTCTGTTACTATGGGAGTAACCATGAATTATACTCCAGAAAGTCGCCCCGATTTCAGCGCACCAATCTATGCCTTCATGCCAGATGATTTGATGGCAAAACCAGTGAATGCTGATGCACCACCTCTGTTTGTAGTAGCTGCATCAGACGATCAGTTAGGTCTGGCACCTCATAGTGCAAATTTGTATAATAAATGGCTTAAAGCCGGTAAGTCGGCCGAAATTCATATGTATGTAAAAGGTGGACATGGATTTGGAATGAAGAAGCAGCAATTACCCTCCGATAAATGGATTGAAAGGTTCTATGAATGGCTCGAGGTAACAGGATGGCTTAAGAAATAGACTACTAGAATATTATTTGAAGACTTTTTCTGAAGGAGGCGTAATTTTAGGTATAAAATTATTCTGATGAAAAGGTTTTCAAATATCCGGCCTGTCTATTTCGTTTTGGGAATACTATTTTCCATTCAGTTTACTTCAAGTTCCTGTCAGCCCAAGGATCCAGGACCAAGTCCTGTAGTTGATAACAGGGTGTTTTATGCCTGGGACAAATTTAATATGGGCGTTGACTTATCTTATATCAACCAGATTCAGGATAATGGTGGAACCTATAAAGATTCCGGTGCAGTAAAAGATCCTTTTACTATTTTCAAAAATCACGGAGCCAATACCGTTAGAGTAAGGCTTTGGCATACTCCTACCTGGCAAACTCCCGCTACCGGCGGAAAATTATACAGCGATATTTATGATGTAGAGAAAACAATCCGTCGTGCTAAAGAAGCAGGTATGGCAGTAAGTTTGGATCTGCATTACTCAGATACCTGGGCCGATCCACAAAAGCAGGAAATACCTGCAGCGTGGAAAAGTCTTTCATTCGCATTATTGAAAGATTCTGTTTATCAATACACTCTCTCTGTCTTGAATTATCTCGCATCAAAGAATTTGGTTCCTGAAATAATTCAGGTGGGTAATGAAATCAATCCCGGTATGCTTCATCCATTTGGAAAAGTAGTGAATGGAAATTTCGGTCCTTTTGCAGAGTTGTTAAAAAGCGGGATTAAAGCTGTCCGTGATTTTTCTACAACTTCTGCTATTAAACCACAAATCATGTTGCATGTAGCGCAAATGCAGGATGCAGGATGGTGGACAAGAGGGGTGATTCAGAAAGAAGGGGTTACAGATTTTGATATCATCGGGTTATCTCACTATTGTAAATGGTCGCAGGTGAATACTATGAAAGGAGTTACAGATACTATTCGAATGCTGGTGAATAATTATAATAAGAAAGTGATGGTAGTGGAAACAGCATATCCATGGACAAAGCAGAACTTCGATACCTATAATAATCTTTTCGGTGCAACAGATAGTGTAGCGGGATATCCAATCACGCCACAAGGGCAGCTTAGTTATATGCGCGATCTGGTACAAGCTATTTATGACGGTGGTGGTTCTGGTATCCAATATTGGGAACCTGCCTGGATCACTTCTCCAATGAAAGATCTTTGGGGTAGCGGTTCTTCCTGGGAGAACAATGCCCTGTTTGATAACAATGGTGCTGTTTTACCAGGGATGGATTATATGAACTATCGGTATAAATTTTAAACCTTTATTGATGT
>JBGAQE010000232.1:0-3590 GCA_044220885.1 Chitinophagaceae bacterium | reverse complement strand
ACGGTATAAGTTGGAGGAAAACCCCGGCTTTGCACCATAATACCGGGCAGTCTTCCTTGTATATACTGGAAAACATTGAGAGACCCAGCTCCATCATAATTATTCACCAGGTCAAGTATTCGAACCATATTTGTTGAGGCGAATAAACCTGTAGTGTATCTGCGATTGAGTTCATCTAATGGTCGTTTCTTTTTTGCCGTTACAATTACCGATTTCAATAACTTATAGTTTCCTGTTGTATCACCAGCAAATGTGTAGCTTACTCTCAATGAATCCGGAAGCAGATAAGGTCTGTATAACAATTCCCTGCTGCGTTGCTGTAACAATGGACCTGCCATTTTTGAAAAGTCCATCGTATCCTTATCCAACTGTATCGATAACTCTTTCTCTTTTGTCTTTTTACTATTCAGGAGAAAACTGAATGTTGCCGTATCTGAATAGGTCAGGTTCTCAAGAAAAAACCGACCATCTTCCCCCACCTCAGTTTGTATAAGATCTGTCACCGAATCTTTTGTTCGGTAAAGGAAGTTAACGACTCCATCTGTAACCGGTTTCTTTGTTCTGTCTGAAAGTATAAGGCCTGAAATCTCAATATGATTCCTGTCCCAATACTTTATAACAGGAAATTGTTGCGACCAGGTTTTTTCCCAATTGAATCTCCTCCACCCATGCGTCATCATCAGCAGGTCCAGATAAGCTCGGGTAGTCTTTTCATTATTCCTTAAGTAGAAAGAGGGCTGATGAATATACCCTTTAAGGTCACCGGTAAGAAGAAACCTTGATACAATATCATCTTTTGGTTCTTCATTAAATGTTCGTTCATCATCAACAACCGAAACGGAGAAAGTTCCCGACAAGGAATCGGGCAGATTGAAATGAATAACATTCTTCCCTTTCTTTATTAAACTAAGGGTATCGGTAGTAAGCTCAACTGGCAATTGAAAATCCTGATTATTGATAAAAACAAGCCTCTCGGCAATGGGTACTCCTTTTTCAGTAAGCAAGGTCAATTGAAGGATTCCACTTGGCAAGCTGCCAGTATTAAATGAAATACTTGCAGCGGCATTCTGCAAAATGATCGGCTGCTCCAATACCAATTGCTGCTGCATTTGTCCTACTAATACAAGTGGAGTGGATTCCTGTCCTTTGGCAGCGAGCACCTGTATTCTTTGTCGGGTTTTTGATTCTTCTCTTACTTGCAATAACCAGCCAGAGGATTCAATCGACGGAGCAGCAATAGTTTCGTTTGTACCATCGCCATACTTTACCTGAACAGAATATTTCTGTCCGGCTTGTGGCAGAAATCCAAAACTACCCAGCCCATCGTGAACCGATTCAAAGGAAGCTAATTCACTTCCTGATTCATCCATCAATCTCCCACTTACTTGCACTGGCTGACCGTAAGGATCTGTTCCTTTGAAAGCTACAACATTTACAAGGCCTCCAACCAGATGCCCACTTTCAGGGAAAAGGTAGAAATGATTTTAGAAACCGATTCGGCCTTCTTTATATTTCCTGTTGCCACCGAAGAATATATATAGATGCCCTGTTGATAAACAAAAGAGGGATCGAAATTCAACATCCAGGGAGTATAGGCCCGAAACAGGTAGTGGCCAGTGGTTAGCGACTCAGGTAAGGTAATACTACCTGAAACAGCCGATCCTATAATCGGCAATTTCTTTGAGGCTATTACAATACCTTCTTCATCTAAAAGGTCAACAAAAAAATTAGTGCTCAATTCACTTAACTGGAATCCATTGAAGAGATAGGCTTTAAACCAGATGGTTTCACCAGCTTTATATGCTTGACGGTCGAAATGAATATGAATCTTTTCCTGAGGAAAACTATCTCTTAGTTTTTCAAGAATTTGTCCTGCCGATTGAGCATTAATTTCTGTAAGTATAAAACAGGTAACCAGTATTGAGAACACTCTTTTCATAGTGGAAATGTACATGGATTTATAATCCAATGCTTACCACTTGTAAAATTTTAAGAATACCCTCAGTTTTAGAAATGCCATTATTTCCAGACACCTACCAGTTGGAAGGGCGCCCAATAATAAGGGATCTTCATACCCTGGCAATGCTCTTAGATACTGTTGCGCCTGCTGCAATGCTTTAACCTTATCCATCGTCTTCAGGTTTTTATAGAATTGCTGCATCAACATACTGGTGGCATTATCATCCACCTGCCATAAGGTTGCTACTACAGACGGAACACCCATTTCAATAAAGGCAGTACCCATACTTATTGGCCAACCTTCAGCCACTTCCCTGATCACCGCGGTTTCGCAGGCAGACAAAAGGATGATGCCAAACCTATCGATATCGAGTGTAGCCTGTATTTCCTTGATGGTCAGTTTTCCATTATCATGTGTTACCGGATCGGAGGCAAAAACAAGATAAGAGCTATCTGCATTGGCATAATCAAGCATTCCATGAGTAGCCAGATGAAGCACATTGAAATCCCCTTTATTACCCAATACATTTTTCTTAGTAGCCTGCTCTCTCACATAAACTGTTGTATTAGGCATTAAAGTTTGCAAGGCATTCACTTCCTTTTCTGCATTGGGAAGAGATTTATCCGGATTACCTGCGGCCAAAATCCTGAAATCAGTCAATGGCTCTCCCAGGCTATTTGTAACGGTAGTGATCTTATTTACATAGAACAACTGCTTGATATCACCCATGTAAGTGGATTTGCCATCTGCAGATTTTCTTATCAAGGCATCAAACGGTACGAAACATAATAAACCGCTTGGTACAATAGCAATTCTTTGTTTGTCTTTAAGGTCATCCATATAAGGTGCCACCAATATATCATACAAGTCAGCAGCCATCTGACTTGCATCTTCCTTTGGCTTTTTTGAATTGTCAGCAGCACTCACTTTCCCTCCACGAATATCACGGGCCGATTTGGAAGATCTTGCATGTGCAGCATAAAAAGAGCGGATTTTATTTTGCAACAACTCTTTATCAATGGGAATATCCTTAATGAATATCGTATCCTTCATTACAACAAACACACTCATTTCTTTATCAGTTACCAGGTAACTTACTACCGCAACATCTGAAGGTATCCGGCGACGCTGAGCCATAAACTCACCAGGATCAACAGTTTTAAAGGCAGGGAGATTCGGATATTTCACCTTCAGGTCGTTTACGTAAGACTTATACTGCTCTGCAGTAATTGACTTCATTTCTGCACAATCTGTTCCTTATGTTGAAACTCTTCCGGCTTGGCTTTCTCTTTCGCTATCGACCTTCTATGATGGTCTGTTGTTTGCAATTCCTTGCTTTTTGCCACGGCTTCATTTGCGGCTGGGTCGGTATAGGTCACCGCATCTGCATTCAACCGGATATTTGCATTTTTCGGCAATACGCGCTTTTTCCATATAAACAAGGGCTTCCTGCACGCGCCCCTGCTTCTTAAGTATAAGAATCATTTTTCTTATAAAGCTCAACGATGCTTTCATCACTGGAGAAAATCTTTCGCGCATCATACCCGCCAACTTAGTCTTGATCTTCTCAGCTTCCAGTTATCGATTTTTCGAGATATCCAATACCAGCCTTTTCATCACTGCCTGCAAT
>JBGAQE010000231.1:0-3732 GCA_044220885.1 Chitinophagaceae bacterium | reverse complement strand
ACAAAGGTTACACAACACAACCATTAATTAGACTGCAACAGCACAACAACAAGGAATCAGAATACACCTCAACAAAAATTCCATGGAAGCTTGTTTATATTGAAGAATTACCATCAAAAAAAGATGCACTAATGAGGGAAAGAAATCTAAAAAAGGCTTCCTTGGATAGGCTCGGCCAACTACTGGATGATCCTAAAAACATTGTGAAAAAGTTTCTTGATCAGTTGGGTTAGAATGCCGCCCCGTCATCCCCACAGCAGTGTGGGGACGGGTTCGAGTCCCGTCCGGTCCGCAAAAAGTCTCAGAGCAATCTGAGACTTTTTTGTTTTTAGAACCCTTATATCTTACGCCCTCACCCTTTCCCCCTTTCCAACCATTTTCCCGACCATCGTCTCCCAATATTTAGCCTTCATCTCCAATTCAGCAATTTCATAGATACTGTTAAGGTTGCTGTGATAATAACATACGGAGTAAGGGGCTGTTCTTCCATTATACTCAAACACAAGTTCTATGCTTCGTAAATGATTTTCCTTTATTGGTTTATTCGGTTCGCCGGCATTGATGATTTCAGTTTCCTTTTTTACGATACATTTTGATACCGTGGCTAGATCTATATGATGGAACCCTTTTTCGTTCTCAAAATCATATACAAGAAAAGATTGTCGTAAGCCATCAAATCCGATAAGGATTCCCTTTAATTCTTCTGTGCTTGAAAAGGAAAGCCCTCGCTTGCTTCCTTCTTCATGAAATTTTTTCATCAGCATTGCTTTTCGTTTGCGTTTGCTTCGACTACTTATTGATATGAATATAGTTGGTATACCTACTGTTACCGCAATAAGGATTGCAGCTATCATTATTGATGACATGATGTTTTGTTTAAATAATACGAATTACTGATCTGTATGACCAGTAGAAACTAAGATGTGGAAATGGAGCTAAACAAAATCAGATCACCAGAAGTAATGCTTAGGGAAAAGGAGCCTCAGGCCAATGCGTTTGTAGTAGTTGTGATGGGATAAACTGACTATGGTTTTTCTAAATGTGCTAATGCTAATAGTGGGAGTTGCTGTTAAGTCAGCAGGAATATGCCCATTAAATCTGGATGGGAATAATATTCTGGCGCTATGACTGCTGTTGATATGAAGAAAACTTGCAGTGCTGCTGCTGAAACTTGAAAAATTTGCCTGAGTATTTGTTTCTGTTAACTGGTTTTTTTCTGCAGTAACTGTAGCCAGTGGATTGAAATCATTATTCCCACTTACTGAAGGAATCAGGAATAAAGATGCCAAAAATATGCTCAGAAACAAACGCATCCCGCAAAGGTAGGCTATGGGTATCTCGGGAATTGTTAAAGTTGTAAGGTTTGCAGGGCTTTAGGCTTACTTATTTTTCTATACGAATTATGACGAATTCACCGGGTTTCTGGATGGCAATGCCCACTACCATTACCTTTTTTTGATTTCTGATATCTGATGCTGTCATTGTTTCTAATCCTATCTTAATAAAGTAGGCTTGATTTTTCGTTGTTCCTGATAATTTCCCTCTCTTAAAATATCCGTAAAGAATATCATCAGCTTCTTGTCTTATTTGCTTCCAAACAGATTCTGCACTTTTTTCAGTTTTGTATTTTTCTAAAACAATTTCCAGTTCATTTCTTATTGTTACTTCATTGGATCCTGTTTTTTGCGTTTTTCCGGGCGTTTTAAACTGGCTCCAACCAGTTTGACAGAAGCTGGCAAAGATTAGTATAAATAGAATATGCTTTATCATAGTTCAAACCTATTAAACCAGGACTTTTTCAATCTCCCCTTTTTATAGGATATTTCGGTAGGTAGTTCAAGACTATGTTTATGCTGTCGAATCAAATTCGATTTTCGGATTGATAGCTACAACACAAACAAACATACACATGAAACCAAGTCGTTCTTTTATCTACACAATTATCGGGTTGCTATTTACATTCTTTTTGTCAATGCCGGCTCAATCGCAATTGCTGAAGAAGCTGAAAGATAAGGCCAATGCAGTGGTTGATAAAACTGTTGGAACCAGTAGTCCTGCAGCAAAAGAGACTTCAGCAGAAGTAAAGACTATAAAAGATACGGTTCTTCCAAAAGTAGCTATCGAAGCCTACCAGAACTACGATTTTGTTCCAGGTGACAAGATCGTTTTTGAAGATAATTTCGGCGAAGATGAAGAAGGTGAGTTTCCAATTCACTGGAATCTTATTTCAGGTCAGGCAACACTCAATAAGATTGTAGAACGCAAAGCCTTGTTATTATCTACCGGTTGGACGAGGGTAAGTCCTGCTATTAAAATACCTACCTACTTAACAGATACTTTCACCATAGAGTTTGATAATTACTGTCAGAGTGGTTATGGACCTGAATTATTCTTCTTCAATTCAGATGATGATTCGAAAGGGAATGATATGGAGATTGCCAAGATCATGTTCTGTGAAGGGAATAATTGGACAGGGATTTTTGCAAAAGCAAAGACACAGTTGAATGGTTTTTCTGCACAATATCCTGTTGCCATCCAAGGTAACAATTACTATAATAAATGGCATCATATAGCTATTACGTACAAGAATAAGCGACTAAAAGTGTATGTAGATCAGTATAGGGTTCTTTCCATGCCCGATTTTGGTGTGAGTCCGAAAAGCATCGCTTTTAAAGCAGATGGTATTCCGAATGGTCCCATCATTATTGCCAACCTGCGAATTGCCAATGGGGGAGGGATGAAGATGCAGGAGAAGAAGTTTATGGACACGAAAATTGTGACACATGGTATCAACTTCGATATCGATAAGGCAACAATAAAGCCTGAGAGTATGGGTACATTGAATATGATTGTGGAAGTGTTGAAGAATAACCCCGATATTAAATTCGATATTCAAGGGCATACGGATAATACGGGCAATGCGGCTCACAATTTAACGCTGTCTCAACAACGTGCAGATGCCGTAAAAGATGCACTAGTGGGATTGGGAGTAGATGTGGCAAGGCTAACTACAAAAGGAATGGGAGATACCAGTCCTATAGCTGATAATGCAACACCAGAGGGCAAAGCGAATAACCGAAGGGTGGAGTTTGTAACAATAAAAAATTAGTAAAAGAAGCCAGTCAGGCTTTATAAGTGACTCCTTCTATAGCTAAAGAGGTATTAGGAAATACTTCTTTAGCTTCTTCTTCAAATATATCGAGCTTGTCGTATTTGCTGCTGAAATGTCCGATAAGTAATTTTTTTACCCCTGCTTTCAAGGCAATCGTTGCAGCCTGTGTTGTGGTGGTATGAAATCTTGCTGCGGCTCTTTCTTCCAGATCTTTCAGGTAGGTGGTTTCGTGATAAAGAAGATCTACGCCGCGTACTTTTTCAATTAGTTCTTCATCGTAAACGGTATCTGCACAAAACGCATACGATTTTGGTGCAATCCCTTTATCTGTTACTAATTCATTCTTGATAATTTCCCCTTTCTTATTGGTATAATCTTCGCCCCATTTCAATCTCTCATAGAAATTAGCAGGTATTTCGTAGCTGATCGCTTTTTCAGGGTTGAGGCGGCGAGGGGGTTTCACTTGTTCAAACTTAAAACCAAAACAAGGGATGCGGTGCTTGGTAGCAAAGCAGCTTACCTGCACACGATCTGTTTTCAATATTATACCTTCTTCTTTTAAAGGATGAAAGTGCAGGTTATAGGCGAGTTTTGAATTAGCAGCGGCAAACTGCAGATTC
>JBGAQE010000230.1:0-3716 GCA_044220885.1 Chitinophagaceae bacterium | reverse complement strand
TCCTCAATTTCTTTCCTCCTATTCAATACATCCAGCATGTTTTGTGCCTTGGTAGCTAATACTGAAGAAGGGAAGAGATTTATTACATCTTGCAATGATGTCTTTGCAGAATCATCCTGACGTTCCCTGATGAAATAAATGGATTGAATGTATATCAATTGAGGTGTCCAATAGTTTTTGCTAAATAAACTGTCTGCCTGTTTCTTGAGAGCAAGCGCTTCTTTGAATTTACCTTCGATGAATAAGGAGTAAATAGTATTATACTGCTTAGTCATTGCTTCTTTGTCTTTATCTTCCTTGCTGGTAGTTCCAGGGGCGGATATCTTCTTTTCGAACTCAGTATCCTTATACTTCAACTCCATCTGCTTCTTGATAGCAGCGGCCTTATCAAGTTGTCCTGTTTTTTGGTAGCAATAATATAGATAGAAGAGGGCTTCAGAATGCCTGTTACTATAATTGAATCTGTCAACAAAGGATTCAAATGTTTTTATGGCTGCTTCATAATCTTCCAATCCATCCATCAATGCCCTTCCCATTTCTATCTGGGCATTTTCAATGGAGTCGTTCGATTTATTCAGTTTCTCAGGAGTAAGAGGCAGTTTCTTTAATAAAGCTTCATAAGATATTTCTTCACTGCCTGCATCGTCTGCAGTCATTTGTCCTTTGGCTGCTACCGCATCTGCATCAGCTTTCTTTTGTTGCATGGCTGAATTTACGGCAGTGATCCGGCGCCAGTTATCGACATTCGGCCTCATCAGCCTTCTTTTGTTGCATGGCTGAATTTACGGCAGTGATCCGGCGCCAGTTGTCTACATTTGGCCTTGTTCCCCATTTCCCTTTGAATTCAGTATATCCTTTTGATTTAAGGGAAGGATTATAGAAATACCAATCCGATTTATTGTTATTGTCGAATAGTTCGGTAGGAGGGGCATTAGGATTTACAGGGCCATTTCCAGAAACTACAGGTTCATCTTCTTTCAAGCCCTGTTGTTTTCTCAGCTTGCGCACCAGTTTTTTTATATAATCATCCCTTTCTTTTTCTGGAAGGGCTGCAATTCTTTGAAGACTATCCTGACGGGCAATGATTTCAGCACCACCAGCAATTCTGGCCAATACATCTTTTCGGTTATTGAAAGCAGTAAGGTCTTTTACTATATCGGTATTCTGAACGCTATCGTAGTAATTCCTGGCATTTATATATTCTGCATCCTGAAAAGAAAGATCAGCTAACAGAAGGAAGGATCTTGATTTCTGGTTTCTATCTGCACTCTGTTCGATAGAGGCTCTTGTTGAACGAAGCAGGTAATCTTTGGCAGCCACCGTGTTTTTTCTTTCCAGTTCCATCTGTGCAATGGAGTAGTAGATGATATCACGATAATTGGTGTAGCGGTCTTTTCTAGCCATTTTCAGCAATTCAGCAATGTTCAGCTCAATTGCTTTTTCATCTCCTGTATTCTGTCTGATAGAATAGAGTCGCGCATATACATCCAATATAGGATTCAAAGTATGTTGTGAGGCTCTGTCGTAAAATTCTTTGGCCAGATCGTTCTTATGGGTTCTTTCGTAAAGCTGTGCTATCAGGTATTCCCAGCGTGCTTTTTCTTCCCTGTTATCGGCATTAACCAATGCTTTTTCCAAATAGAAGGCCGCACTATCATACATGTTTTGCTGATAGAACCAGAGAGCCTGCATTTCTTTCAGATGCGGTTGTAATCTTTCAGGGAAAAGCGGATCAGCTTTGAGTATCTCGATCATTCCGGCTGCTTCTGGATATTCATCACGGGCCAGATAGGTTCTTATCAACCAGAGAAAGGATTCATTCCGGCTTGGTGGTGTTTTGAATATCTTACTGGTAGTGCTGGTCTTTTCTTTTGTTGAAATGGAAAAGGCATTTCCTCCTTCATTTGAATTACTTCCAATTGTCTTATCATAACCATCACTTTCCTTTGGTGAGAAAGCATAGTTGATATACTGGAAGGTGAAATAGGCAGTATCATATACTTCCCTGAAATAATAAGCCTGTCCCATCAGCATGTACAGGTTATCGACCCAGTCGTTTCTTAAGTCGTGCAGCAATATACCGGCATTGGCTTTATAAAGCACTGAATCCAGTTCCGAGCTATCACGAACAGTTTCTGCAGGGGAGTAGTTATAGAAAGTAAGTAATTGGGTATAGTCGTCTTTGTGGTTCTCTTTGGCCTTGGCAATAATTTCGTTCAGTTTTTCATTGGCGTTGAAATGCCAGTTGAATTTTGTGACTGTATTCTGGATGAACCGCCTTGGTTTGGTGAATTTTTTATCCCCGGTTTTCTCTGATCCGAGCTTTTTATTTTCGAGTTTTGCTGGTTTTTTTATGTCAAACGAAAGGGCAGGGATTGTTTG
Organism: Chitinophagaceae bacterium; assembly: GCA_044220885.1. GTDB lineage: Bacteria > Bacteroidota > Bacteroidia > Chitinophagales > Chitinophagaceae > Endoryza. The sequence goes on along the minus strand of JBGAQE010000230.1, from coordinate 1,334 downwards.
TGCCGACGCCCAGTTCAGCATAGCCGAGAGGAAAAAGATGGAAATAAGTAAGATCCGGGTCAAAACCAAAAAGATATTTGCGCGCAAACTAATAGCTTAATAACTGATTTTCAAGAAAATTATTATAAAAACTGGCCCTTTTTTTGTCCTTTTATTTCGGCCGGCGTTCGGCCTATTTGGTTACCTTTAGTCTTAAGAAATCCCTTCTATGTCCCAAACGGATACCAATTCCACCCTTCGTCGCCTTCGAAACCGCTACCGCCTGGTAGTTATGAACGATGATACTTACGAAGAGGTTGTGACGTTTAAGTTATCAAGATTGAGTGTTTACGTAGCACTTAGCACCATTTTTGTATTGTTAACCGGGTTAACGGTAGCCCTGATCGTTTTCACTCCCCTGAAACTCTATATTCCGGGTTATGGGGACGCGAATGCATCGAGGGAACTGAGGGAGTTGAAAATGAGGACGGATTCTTTGGAAATGACTATGAAGTACAAGGACCAGTACTTGCAGGGGGTAAAGAGTGTGTTACAGGGCGATGCCACCATCAAACTGGATACTACACAACTCGATATTCCCGTTCCAGAGAAGATCGACGACTAAAATCCATATAGTATGTTTCAATCAAAATCCAAATCCGGTATGCAAATCGACACACCAGGCAATGGCAGCGCCAGCATCATCTCAGCCGGCACCAGCCTAAAAGGCGATATTACCAGTAACGGTGATATCCGCATCGACGGTTCCCTAAAAGGCAATGTTCACTGTTCCGCCAAAGTAGTCATTGGTGCCAATGGCTCTGTGGAAGGGGATATCAACGGACAGCAAGCCGATATCATGGGGAAAGTAAGCGGTAGTATCAAAGTGAAGGAATTACTCCAGTTAAAGGGTAATTGCCAGATCTCGGGTAATATTTACGCCGGTAAACTCCAGATAGAACCCACAGCCCAATTCAATGGCCAGTGCCATATGAATGAAGCCAGTGCTTCGGGTTCCAAAAACAATGTAAAAGAAGAAAAACCGGTGAGTAGTCCGGTGGCAGCCTGATATATCATTGATTTTCAGGTGTAATTGCGTTAGGGAGGAATAGGGTATAGATAGTACCTTTGCCGCCTTAACCTATTTGAGGCTATATGTCTACACCTGACTCAACTCCCAAGCCCAATGGCTGGAAAGCGTTTCTTCCCTTGCTGCTGTTTTTTGTAGCAGTTACTATTGCTATTCCGGCAAGCAAGTCCATCCTTGATCAATGGAAGGTGGATAGCACCGTCCTTTTAGGTGGTAATGGCATCCTCTTCATCGCCATCGGAGGTTCCTTCTATTTTTATTTCAA
>JBGAQE010000229.1:0-4056 GCA_044220885.1 Chitinophagaceae bacterium | reverse complement strand
TCGTAAGCGGATTAGCATTCGGAATTGATGCACTGGCACATAAAAATGCTTTGAAAAAAGGGTTGCCAACAGTTGGGGTACTGGCACATGGACTGGATACAATATATCCCCCGCAACATCGATCACTGGCAAAAGAGATGGTACATGCGGGAGGTGGCTTACTAACAGAATTCGGATCTAATCAACCTCCAGACAAACATCATTTCCCTACCCGTAACAGGATTGTTGCTGGCATGTGTGATGCTGTTATTGTAATTGAATCTGGTGAAAAAGGGGGAAGTATGGTTACAGCTGAACTAGCTAATGGATATAATAAAGATGTATTTGCCTTTCCAGGTAAAACAATAGATGCAAAAAGTGCCGGATGCAATAAACTTATAAAAAACAATAAAGCTGTCCTTATTCAGGAAGCTGCCGATATCATAAATCTATTAGGTTGGGATGACCAACCTGTTAAAAATCCAAAACCTCAAATCAGCTTGTTTGTTCAATTAACAAATGAAGAAAAAGCTATAACAGATCTGATAAATAACCTGGGGCAAGTACCTATCGACAGTATTCAACAGCAAACAGGACTCAGCAGTAGTGCGCTGGCTGCGGCCATTTTATCATTGGAAATGCAACATATTATACAATCAGCCCCAGGAAAAATGTATCGTTTGGTATAAATTTCAATAAAAACCGGCACAAAAAAACGAGGTTGTAAAAACTGCAAACACAGTACCACAAAGGATTTCAGCGATTATTTTAAAAATCATTTGGAGCATAATCCCCGCTTACCCTATTTTTGCACATGGCAACACGTATTATCTCTCCCGGTAAAAAATCATCCGCTTCCAGTAAATTTTTTGGTGAAGGTCTAACCTTCGATGATGTGCTTCTGGTGCCTGCCTATTCTCAGGTATTGCCACGAGAAGTGAATATCTCCACCCAATTAACACAAACTTTAACGCTGAATGTTCCATTGCTCTCTGCAGCTATGGATACTGTTACAGAGGCTCAACTGGCAATCGCTCTTGCCAGAGAAGGTGGCATCGGTATTCTGCACAAGAATATGAGTATCGAAAAACAGGTGGAGCAGGTGCGAAAAGTGAAAAGAAGTGAAAGCGGTTTGATTACAGACCCTATCACTCTTCATGAAGAAGCAACGATTGGTGATGCACTGAAACTGATGAAAGAAAACAAGATCGGTGGTATCCCAATTGTAGATATGACTAACAAATTGGTAGGTATCCTCACTAACCGCGACCTGAGGTTTGAAACCAATAGCAGAAGACCGGTAAGTGAAGTGATGACCCGCACTAACCTTATTACTGCACCTGCTGGTACCGATCTGAAAAAAGCACAAAAAATTCTCAGCCAGTATAAGATTGAAAAATTACCTGTCATCAAAAAAAGATGGCACATTGGTAGGATTGATAACTTACCGTGATATACAAAAAGTGCAATCACACCCTAATGCAGTCAAAGATCAGTTTGGCAGATTATTAGTGGGGGCAGCACTAGGTATTACAAAAGAGTTGTTAGACAGGGCAAGTGCCTTACAACAAATAGGTGTAGATGTTGTGACTCTTGATAGCGCTCACGGACATAGCAAAGGAGTTATCGATGCACTGAAGAATCTTAAGAAAAACTTCAAATCATTGCAAGTAATTGCTGGTAATATAGGAACTGCTGCTGGCGCCAAAGCATTGGCGGAAGCCGGAGCAGACGCTGTAAAAGTAGGTATCGGACCAGGTTCCATTTGCACCACACGTATTGTTGCCGGCGCAGGTGTTCCCCAGATAACCGCTATCATGGAAGCCGCTTCTGTTTTGCACAAATTGAAAATCCCTCTTATTGCGGATGGTGGTATTCGTTATACAGGTGATCTGGTAAAAGCCCTTGCTGCTGGAGCCAATGTAGTTATGATGGGTAGTGTATTTGCCGGAACAGAAGAAAGTCCGGGGGAAACCATCATTTATGAAGGAAGAAAATTCAAACAATACCGTGGCATGGGCTCTATAGGAGCCATGAATCAAGGAAGTGCCGACCGCTATTTCCAGGATGTGGAAGATGATATCAAGAAATTCGTACCAGAAGGAATTGAAGGCCGTGTGGCATTCAAAGGAAACCTCAGTGAAATAGTTTACCAATATGCAGGCGGCTTACGTGCAGGCATGGGATATTGTGGAGCAGGTACAATTAAAGATTTGCAAAACGCTCAGTTCGTAAGAATCACTAATGCAGGCATGAAAGAAAGTCATGCCCATGATGTGGACATTACGAGGGAAGCGCCGAATTATAAAGCAGGTAGTTTTTTTGCCGAGAGCCTAGGGCCTAAAGCTGAAGACTGGATGCAAAGAAGCTTTCTAAAGAATTGGCAACTTGTCCCGATTATTTCAAGAGACGCGGAGACTAGAGGGATTCCCTGCGTCTCCGCGTCCCTGCGGTAAAAAGCAAACAAACTTCCAACTATTACTTAACCCTCTAGAACCTCTTGAACATTTTGAACTTTATAACAAACCCCCTCTTTTACTTCTGATAGTAAGCAGCACCTTACCACTAAATCTGTTTTCACAAAATGATTCATCCTGCACTTTACAAATAAGCCTGCTTACCTGCAGCCCAGGAGATGAACTTTATTCCACTTTCGGACACACTGCTATTAGAGTTCGTGATACCGCATTCGATATTGTTTTCAACTACGGCACCTTCGACTTCGATGACCCGAATTTCCTGATGAAATTTGTCAGAGGACGGCTCTATTCCCTGTCTGTTGAATATTATACTGATTTCAGAAATGCTTATTATCATGAAAAAAGGGGAATCAAGGAACAGCTATTGCAAATAAGTTGCGCTGAAAAGGAAGCCATATTTGAAGCACTCAAATTAAACGGACAAGAACAGAACAGGTATTACAAGTATCAATTCTTATTAGACAATTGTACCACCAGAGCCAGGGAAATTATCAGGAAAAACACCCTGGCCCCAGTTGTTTTCAAAAACATTCTACCGAAAAAAAAACCGACTTTCCGAAATCTATACACGAATATCTTGATAGCGGAAAACATTATTGGAGTAAACTAGGTATCGATCTTTTATTAGGAAGCAGAATTGACAGGAAAGTGACGAATGAAGAAGCTATGTTTCTTCCTGATTATCTATTGAAAGGATTCGATAGCGCCAGTATCAATGGAAAAAACCTCTCTACACCCGCTTCTATCTTATTGGAAGCTCCATCCATAGTCCCTGAAAGCCCCATAAAGCCTGAATGGGTTTTCACAGGAATACTTTTACTATTACTGACCATCTCATTGTTAAAGAAAAAATCACTGCCAGCATCTTATCAGTATTCGACAGAATTTTCTTTTTAATTCTTGGCCTATTAGGTAGCCTGTTTTTATTCATGTGGTTCGGAACTGACCATCAGGACTGTGCAGCAAATTATAACCTGATATGGGCTCTTCCCACACATCTGATTGCTGTATTCCTTAGTTGGAAGAGACCTGCAGTTAAGATGTATTTCCACTTTGTTTCTATAATCAGCATCCTTCTGTTAATATCCTGGTTTTTCATTCCACAGCAATTCAATATTGCAATTGCCCCTATTCTCGGAATCATAATTTTAAGGAGTTATTTCATAAGTAAAGCATAAATGGTTAAGGCCATTATCATTATGGACTAACATTGAATTATCTTCGAAGTATGCATCATTTATTGAATTACAAAAAAGCAACAATTAGTTATAGGGTAATAGGTAAGGGCAGTCGAGTAGTGCTAATACATGGATTTGGGGGACAAAATTTAGAAAACCAGATATCCCTGCTAAAGAAAAGTTTCAATTGATTATTCCGGATCTTCCAGGCAGTGGCCATTCCCTACATCATTCTGATGCAAGGGAAGATTGGTCCATGGACTTTTGCAGGTGTATAAAGCAATTCTCGAGAAAGAATATCGATAATAAGCATCAGTATTAGACATTCAGGTTTCATTCTAACATAGTATGGGTATATATCACTGGCGAAAAATTTCCTGAATGGACAAGAGCCTTTGGACTTTATCATTCATCAGCAT
>JBGAQE010000030.1:0-37554 GCA_044220885.1 Chitinophagaceae bacterium | reverse complement strand
GATCGATTATTGCCGTCCCTTATTCCCAGGTATCAATAACACTGGAATAGCTACTACACAGGGGGATGCTGTGATGCGTACAGACTTCCTACGAAATGGATATAAACTGAATGGCGACAGCATTAAAGTGGGTGAATTTCAGACAGCTATGTAACACTTTAGCAAACGACCCTGCAAGTACAGACGTAAGCAACGGAGACTTACCGGGATCAGGTAACCCCGTAAATGGTACTCCGGTTGAGGTACTAGGAGAATATCCGTTCGGAAGAAGAAGTGATGAAGGAAGAGCGATGCTGCAGATCATTCATGATATAGCCCCTAAAGCTACATTAGCATTCAGAACCGGATTTGTAAGTCCTGGTGATATGGCCCTTGTATCCGTCAGTTAAAACAGGCAAGTTGCGATGTAATTGTAGATGATGTAACATTCATCACTGAGCCATTCTTCAGGGATGGTGTTGTAACCCAGGCGGTAAATGAAGTAAGCCAGCAAGGGGTTACGTATTTTACATCAGCAGGTAATTTTGGAAACAAAGCCTACGAAAGTAATTTCAATGCAATTGCTGCACCAACAGGTATAATTGGCTCTGCCCATAATTTTGGCGGAGGAGATATATTCCAGAACATTTCATTGAAACCTGGTACTTACACTATCGTTCTTCAATGGGACGATGATTTCTATTCATTAGGACAAGGCGGTCTTGATATATACCTCACCAATAATAGCGGAGTAACCTTATTTGGTTTTAACAGGAATAATATTGGAGGAGATCCTGTAGAAGTTCTTCCTTTCACTGTTACCACCAATACGCAGACAAATATTCTTATCACGAGAAATTCAGGCAATGCTTCAGTAAGATTCAAATACATCATCTACAGAGGAGATGCTACTATAAATGAATACAATTCTGGCGAATCCACCATTGCAGGTCATGCGAACGCTGAAGGTGCCATTACAATTGGTGCGGCACGATATAACAAGACAGAATCATATGGATTCTACCTGTAATTGAAAGCTTCTCTTCTTATGGTGGTATATTCATAAATAATATTGCCCGTAACAAGCCCGACTTTACCGCTCCAGATGGCATCAACACTTCTGTTGATTTGGAGCTTTGGATATTGAAGGAGATGGTATTCCCAATTTCTTTGGAACTTCTGCGGCTGCACCGCATGCTGCTGCGGTTGCAGTATTACTTCAACAAGCAAGAAAGAGATATTATAACCAACCCTATACTTCGGATGAACTTAAAGCATTGTTGAGAAATACAGCTCAGGATATGAATACTCCTGGATTCGATTTTATCAGCGGATATGGATTCATAAAAGCGGAATCTGCGATTCAGGCGTTTGCAGATGCTACGCCATCCTTGATAAAATTAGTCATCCCTCCAGGCATTACTCCAGGGGCTACAGCTTTCACAGTAACGGTAGAAGGTAATTTCTTAAGCGATAGTACTAAAGTGCTTTTCAGAGGCCAGCCATTACCTACAACTGTAATTAACGATAGTACGGCAACAGCCGAAATACCTGCATTTAGTGGAAACCCAACAATCCAGGCATATACCCCACCAAAAACACCATCAGGAATAGATGGAGGTCTTTCCAATACCATCAAATTCTTTGATATCGTTAAGAAGAATGTGAGGATAGTTGCCGACAACAAACAGAAAAAATATGGCGAGAAAATTCCTGAATTTACCTCTACAGTAACCGTGGATGGCTTGCCTTATGAAACAACAGGACTTACATTACCTGAATTGGGTATTGATACAATTTATTACCGCACTCCTGCTACCAGCACCAGTTCTGTAAATAACTATATCATTCAACCAAGACTAAAAGTATTCGACACATTGAATCCGGCTGATGCAGGGTTCCTGGAACTATACAATTACGATTCTGTATCTGGTGTACTGAACATATCAAGAATGCCATTATTGATTGCGCCACGTGATACCAGCTTTAATTACGGCGATAAGATAGGAGGATTCCAATTCAACTATACTTACGACCAAAGCAATATTGCTGATGACGAGAAGACCGTTTTCTCTTCATCTCTCAATCAAGCGCATACAAGTTTAATAAACAATAATGCGCTGGCCTTTATCGACGATCAGCTTACAATCAATGGACGGGTGCTTACAAGCAATGATATCCTTACAATGGCTACACTAACCAGCAGTAAAGCAGTTGCAAACAGCAAGGCTGTTGCAAACAGTAAAGCTGTTGCTAATGGTGTGCCCGTTTTAGATACCATGAGACTGGTAGAAGTTTCTACCCATTCATATATGGTTATAGTTCGTTCTGTAGCAACACTGGTAAATAGCAAAGCGGTAGCAAACAGTAAGGCTGTAGCCAATAACACTGCTGTTGTAAACAGTAAGGCTGTAGCCAATAGCAAAGCGGTAGCAAATAATACAGTGATTGTAAACAGCACCAATGTTAGCGATAGCAGCAATAACAATGTAATTGTTATAATTGATTCTGCTGATGTTTATGAAGAGCCTGATAGTGTAAGGTTATCGCCTTTACAACCGATTAACCTTATTACAGGTATCAGCGCCGGGTCACATAGCATAGTTCCTGCTGCATTTGTTTCAGAAAACTTCCTTATCACTTACGGATTAGGAACCCTCTCAATCAATTCGGCATCACTTACTATTAAAGCTGATGACAGGTCAATTGCATATGGCGATTCACTGCCAATGTTCAGTGCAACGGTAAATGGCTTCCAGTATGAGGACAATAGTTCATCAATATTTGATGGGCCTGTTTCTTATTCAATATTAGATGCATCGAACCAGTTGGTAACCTCACTCATTTTACCTGCCGGAACTTATAAGATAGTGCCAACAGCTGCATTGAAAGCCCCTGCCAGTTATCTGATAAATTCAGTTTATGGCACGTTAACAGTGAGCACCGTTCCACTTAAAGTAAAAGCTGATAATAAAGTGATCTTTAAAGGTGATCCATTACCAGCCTTTACGTCTACTTATACTGGCTTTAAGAATAACGACCAGAGTAAGATCATTTCCGGCCCAGTTTATACATTAAGTCCAAACTGTATTGGTGCTGCAGGCATATATACCATCAAACCTTCAGGCTTACAATTACCGGCTTCATTAGTTATACAATTGCTTTACATATGAAAACGGAACACTGTATATCAATCCAAAAGGCTATGGAGTTGATGATGTTGATAACAAGTTGGAATGTGTAGATACCTTAATCAATAATCCGAACGGATTCAAATACCTCGCTAAATTCTCATATAAGAATTCTAATGCGGTTCCGGTATTTGTTCCCAGAGGACCAGATAACTCAATGACAAGTCTTGGACAAATGGGTGGACAACAGCCGAATTGTTCAATCCTGGAACCGGTTATTTCAATATTCCATTTGATGGCAAGAAAATAACCTGGAACCTGAAAACTTATGAAGGCAATACAAAAGTTACAGAAACGGCTACTGCAAGTTCAACGTCTGCAAGATGTGCAGTTGTAAGAACAACAACAAATCCAACAACCACACAGCGATCTGCAGCAATGGAAGTAACTGAACAAATAGTATTCGGAGTTTATCCAAACCCTGTAACAGACAAGGTGACAATCAGCTTTAAGAATGTGATTTTACAAGCTAAAGATGTTACTGTATATGATGTGGCTGGTAAATTGCAGTCTGTAAAACAAATAAGGAAAGTAACTGATGGAAGTCTCTCATTAGATCTTAGCCCATTAACACCGGGTGTTTATATGATCAGTGTAAGAGTGAAAAATGAGACAAAAACAACAATGATCCTGAAAAAATAAAGAGATTAGTCTTTAAATTTAACAGGCACTGGTTATTTTTGATAGTTACTTTTGAAACCGTTGACAACTATGAGGATTAGAATATTGTTTATAGTATTTTTTATGGCTGGCGGCAGTTGCTGCCTGTCGCAGAATTCCATTATTGACAGCCTGCTTAAAGATTTGCAGGCTGCCAATAATGATTCTGTAAAACTGAAAACACTGCTTCAGATTAGTCGTAGTTACATGAATACCGACCCTAAGTCGGTTATACCCTATGCAGAGCAAGCCAGAGACCTTGCAGATAAACTTTCATACAAAAAAGACCTTGCATTAGCCTATAAGTATATTGGCTGGCTTATTACCAGCAAAGCATCTTTATAGATGCCATGGAAAACTATAACCGTTCATTGGATGTATTCACCAGCTTGAATGATAAGATCGGAATTTCAAACCTGCTTAGTAATATCGGTGTAGTTTATAAAGATCAGGGGAACGATACCAAAGCACTCGAATATTTCTTTAATTCTCTTCGTAATGCAGAACCTACCGGTGATAACCTTAGGATCACAACAGCATTGAATAATATCGGTAGCGTTTATCAGCATAAGAACGGAACCTACGACAGGGCACTTGAATATTATCTCAAAGCCTTACCCAGAAGTCAGAAATTAGGTGATTTGGAACTTTATGGGGCTATAACCGGTAATATCGGCGAGATCTATCTGCAGAGAAAAATTGAAGATTCCGCCCTTCACTATTTTAAAAAACAGCAACAGGCTTATGAAGGAACACCTGATATGGCGTATGCCCTGAACAATATCGGTAAAGTTTATTCATTAAAGAAAGATTACAGTACAGCCCTGTCTTATCACCAGAAAGCAATAGACTCTTCAATAGCCGCTAATTCCCTTTTATATCAAACACAATCGCTTCAGGGAATAGCTGAAGTATATGAATCAACAGGAAAATATAAAAATGCCTTGCAAGCCTATTTAAAGGCAGAGAAATTAGCAACAGAAATCAATTCATCTTATGACCTGAAAGACATCTACAAGAGGTCTTTCTATGACCTATTCCAATTTAGCAGACTATAAAAGTGCGAATAAATATCAGGCCTTACTGTTAAATATAAAGGATACGATCTATAATATTGACATAGACCAGAAACTTTCGAGATACGAATTCAATTTTGAAATTGAGAAGAAACAAAACCAGATTAATCTGCTTGAAAAAGACAAGGTCTTAAAGGAATCAGAACTAAGAAGAGAGGAATTAGCCAAAAATGCCTTCCTGGCCGGTTTTGGATTAATCCTCATCATCGCCTTTATCATCTATCGAAACTATAGACAAAAGGTAAAAGTCAATCTAGTACTCGATAGCCAGAAGGCACAGATCGAAGGACTATTACTCAACATCCTCCCTGGTGAAGTGGCAAGGGAACTACAGCAGACAGGACATGCTACACCTCGTTATTATGAAAATGTTTCTGTACTATTTACAGACTTCAAAGGGTTTACAGTTATTGCAGATTCCTTGTCTCCACAGGAAGTAGTAGCTGAACTGAATATATTCTTCATGGCATTCGATGAAATCATTGAAAAATACAATCTGGAAAAGATCAAGACTATTGGAGATGCCTATATGTGTGCAGGAGGTATACCACTGGAGAGTGAAGATCATTACCTGCATATGATCGATGCCGCTCTTGAAATTCAGGAGTTCATGAGATTAAAAAACATCGCCAGAGTAGAAGCAGGATTGCCACAATGGGAATTGAGAATAGGGATACATGTAGGGCCTGTTGTTGCCGGAGTGGTAGGAAAGAACAAGTATGCGTATGACATATGGGGCAGCTCTGTGAATATCGCCAGCAGAATGGAATCAAATGGTATTCCGGGACAAATCAATATTTCTGCGGCAACATATGAATTAGTAAAAGATCATTACAACTGTCTTTACAGAGGAAAGATATCTGCAAAAAACATTGGCGAAATCGATATGTTCTTTGTGTATAGTAAAATAAATAGTGAAGCCTCTAATCATACACTTCCCAGCTCTGTAAGTCATCATTTGCATGTACCAGCAAAGGAAAACGCGCAATACTAATTCCCTTTCTTAAAACCATTATTTGCTGAATGCCATTTTAATGGCAAACAGAGCCAATAAGATACTTACTACATGACGAATTATAAGTTGTGTTGAAGGCTTCTGAACACTACTGCCTGCAATTTTAGCGGCAAAATATACAACAGTAATATTTGTGAGGGTACTGCACATCATCTGAACGCCGCCTAACTGTATATTCTGTAACCATATCCTTCCTCGTTCAGGATGAAGAAACTGAGGTAGTAATGAAAATATAAGAAGGTGAGGGTTTAATATTCCCAAACCCTTTCAGATAATAAAAAAGATTTGCCTTACCTGTCTTATCCTCAATATTTTTTATTTCGGATGCTTTTACAGAATAGTTTTTCCAGGCAAGATATAAGAGGTATGCTATACCAGCATATTTCAGAGCAATGCATAAGCTGCTGGAACAGCAACTACGTGCAGTCAGCCAAGTATAGTGGCTATAATATGAACTATGAATGCTGAAGTTATTCCAGCTACTACAACTTCATCCCGCTTTCTTTCCGTAATTCATGGTATGGCTCAGATAGAGCATCATATTGGGACTTGGTAAAATGGCCATACCGGTCACAAGCAGTACAAAAGGAATCAGTTCTTCAAGTGAGAACATCATATCTTAAAATATATTTCAGTGGCTCCGTAACCAAATGAAGGATGGTACTGGTTCACGAATGTCTTCACTTCCCTGCGCAACTTCAGTATCTCATGAATTTCTTCCCTTAGTTTTCCGCTTCCTACTCCATGAATGGCAATCATTGAAGGCTGATGATGTGCAATTGCCAGATCAAGATATTTTTCAAATGTCTGCAATTGCAGTGTGAGCATTTCAAGTGTACTTAATTTATCCAGTTCGGGATGTAAGACTTCTATATGCAGGTCAATCTGTTGTTTTGCAGGTTCAAGATGCTGTCGGGTATGGGCCGCATCATAAATCTTGTAGCCAGCTTTTGTAAGTTTTGTGATATCGAGCAGATCTTCTTCTATTGCTTTGTCGGGATAAATATCAAATAGCTTATATGAAAATGTAGCTTCCTTCTCCTTATCTGATTCTTGTAAATACTTGTTCTTAGCTTTTAATTTAAGAAAAGTCTCATAATAAGGGAGCTTACGCTTATCGGGTGGTGCTGAAAAATTCCACAGAAAACAAAGGACTATCATTCAGGTTCTCGAATGGAATATATGGATATAGAAATCCTCGAAAGATTTTATCTCGTTCTTAAAAGCAAAGCCATCCTTACCAACATACGATAACTCATAAGTAAAATGGTAAGCGTATTCAGTTCTGTTTACCAGATGTATTTTCAAGTCTTCAACAACATCATCCCCAAATTCATCAGTGTCAAGTATAGGAATAAAAGTCATCCACACTCCATCAGGAACCCTCTTCTCCACTTTCTTTTTCTCTACCTTAAGATCATCGATATATTTTTTCTCCTTCTTTTCGGGAAATAATCTTTGTTCAGTAAACCTCTTGAAATAAGGGAATTCAAGCTGGTCGATATATGCCGGGAACTTCACTTCCCTCACTTCCAGCATCACCATCTTGTCGTTGATGATGTCTATTACATCACCTTCGTCGTTGGTATGCTTTACTACTACTTTGTCGCCTATTTGGAATTTCATTTTTTTATGCTTGAAGCTGAATGCTGGATGCTTGATGCTTGATAGGCCTCAAGGCTTAAGGCTTATTTAGTAATCCATACGGAAATTAGTTTTCAAATTAGTTCTATCGTAATTCACAATATCATTTGGCTGTTCTCAGCGTTAAGCCTTAAAGCTTTAGGCTTTAGGCAATTCCGTTTTCTCGTAATATCATTTGGCTGTTCTCAGCACTAAGCCCTAAGCCTTGTGGCCTTAAGCAAAAGCCTCTAGCCTCTAGCATCAGCAAGTTTACTCTTCCTATACCCATACAGAAAATAAATCGTCAACCCAATACCCATCCAGGCGAAGAACCAAAATAGAAATGGCTGGAATTTCAACAACAAGGAGATAAGAGCAGAGAGCATTCCCAATACTGGGTAAGGGAGTATTTACGGATGAATGGAGAATAGTAATGAATCCAGCTGAAGACAAGATATAAAAGGAATAGGAATTCCTGGAACTTATCTGTATTCAGAAGGAATTCCCTTCACGATCCTGTTCCAACCGAGAGTATATAAAGATGCCATACAATACAGGAACAATAACCACCCGCTGATAGGGCAAACGGAAACTTCCTTTTGCCAGTACATCATTATTTCTTGGCAACATCAAAACACCACCTGCAACCAATACAAAAGCGAATAAGGTACCAATACTTGTAAGGTCGGTCATCAAAGAACTCTGCATGAACAGTGATGGTACAGCTACAATGATTGCAGTAACAATCGTAGAAATATACGGCGTCTGGTATTTAGGATTGGATTTTGCCGAATGCTTTTTGGTAATAAGCCATCACGACTCATACTCATCCAGATTCTTGGTTGTCCCAATTGGAATACCAGCAATACACTGGTTGTAGCTACCACCACTGATGGATACAACATAACCAATCCAATCCTTCCCCTACCCTTTCAAAATACGAATGCCAGAGGATCATTCACGTTAAGTTCTGTAAATGGCACCATGCCTGTAAGTACCAGTGCAATGAGTATATAAAGAATTGTACAGATAACAAGAGAATAGATCATACCTCTAGGTAAATCCCTTTGGGGGTTCTTACACTCTTCAGCTGTTGTTGATATAGCATCAAAACCGATATAGGCATAGAATACCGCAGAAACACCTTTCAGGATTCCTTCAATACCATTTGGCATAAATGGACTCCAATAAGAAGGTTTTACAGAAAATATTCCCATGATGATTACAAAAATGATCACCAATACCTTAAATATCACCATGGCATTGGCACTCTTCTTACTTTCTTTGATACCGACGTATGTGAGTATTGAAACCAGACAAACGATAATGAAAGCTGGCAGATTTATGAAAATTCTGGCACCTCCAATTATTGGTGCTTTATTCCAGGCATCCAGTACCAATTGCATATTAGGTGTAATGGGTGTTCCACTGGCAATACTCTCTGTTGTCCCTTTAAAAGCCGCTGAGGCGGTTGAAGGGTCTACAGTAAGCCATCCGGGGAGATGGATATGCAATGCCTCGAGCAGATTATTAAAATAACTACTCCAGGAAATGGCTACCACTATATTTCCGATGGCATATTCAAGTATCAAGGCCCATCCAATGATCCAGGCTATCAATTCACCAAAAGACACGTAGGCATAGGTATAAGCGCTTCCCGCAATAGGTACCCTGCTGGCAAACTCAGCATAACAAAGGGCCGAGAAACCGCAGGTAATGGCTGTAATGACAAATAAGAGGGATATGCCAGGTCCGCCATCAAATGCGGCCTTACCGATAGTTGAAAAGATACCGGCGCCTACTACCGCAGCAATACCCATAAAAGTGAGGTCTTTTACTCCCAGTACCTTATTAAGGTTGGCCGTTGAATGCCCATCACTTAGCCCTTCCGCCGCTTCCTTTACAATCTTATCTATCGACTTACGTCTGAATAATGAACTAGACATGCAGTTGCTGGTTTAAAAGTCAAGATAACAAAAAGCTGCTAAACTATGATTCCTGTGATTTACGATGATTTATGACTGGGATTAATGGGATTTTTGACTGGGATTTATGGGATTATTCTGTGATTAACTGGGATTTTATTATTTCTTCAATACTATCATACTACCCTACTCCCTAACTCCCTAACTCCCTAACTACCCTCCTTCCCTACTACCCTACTTCCTAACTTCCCTACTCCGACTCCCGACTCCCGACTACCGACTACCGACTCCTAATACTCTCTCTGCACCAAAAACTCCGCCAGCTGCTTCAGCGGTTCTTTCCGTATTGAAACTACAGCTATATCTTCCAATTGCTGAAACGCTTTATCCATATAGCTGGCTTTCAGATCGCGGGCCCATTCGTCAACACCACATTTTCTGAAAATCGAAAGCACTTTTTCAACCTTATCGTCTGGATTGGATTGAAGCAATGCTTCCAATTCCTTTTTATCATTACCCTTGGCCGCTTCCAAGGCTTTTATCAGTAAAAAGGTCTTCTTATTCGATAAGATATCACCTCCCACCTGTTTCCCGAATTTATCCGGATTCCCAAAAGCATCCAGATAATCGTCTTGTACCTGAAAAGCAATTCCCAGGTTTCGGCCGAATTCATAGAGAAGCTTTTGATTCCTCTCTCCTGCACCTCCAAGTATGGAGCCCATTTGCAAACTGGAAGCCAGTAAAACCGAAGTTTTCAATTCTATCATGTTCAGGTAAGAATCTAATGAAACCGTTGCCTGGTTTTCAAAATCCATATCCAGCTGCTGACCCTCACATACTTCTTTTGCCGTTTTATTGAACAATTGCAGGATTCTTCGCTGATGAATAACATCTATCCTGGTAAGATATTCATAGGCTGCAACCAGCATTACATCACCAGCCAGCAAGGCAGTGGCTGATCCATATTTTTCATGCACCGTTGGATTCCCTCTCCGTAGAGGAGCCTTATCCATGATATCGTCATGTATCAAACTGAAATTATGGAACAGTTCTATGGCATTGGCTACATGCCAGGCGTCGGGGTGAATTTCATCAAAAAGTTCATTACCCATCAAGCAAAGAACAGGACGAACCCTTTTACCTCCCAATGATAAGAAGTATTCATTCGGATCATAGAGGGTAGCAGGACTTGCAGGAAAATGCCTTACGTTGAATTTTTCTGAGAACTGTGCCGACAAGATTGCAAAACTATTCATACAGGACTACGCTTTTTTATTTTTCTTCTTTGACTTACTATTTGCTGGGTCACTTTTGCTATCTGCAATACTTGTTGCAATCACCCATTCATAATCGAGTTGTCTCTTTGTGAGATTTGCAGCAACCACTTTTATAGTAACCTTATCCCCCATTTTAAATACACGACCGCTTCTTTGTCCAACCAAACAATAATCAGCTTCTACATGCCTGAAATCGTCGTAATCAGAAAGGCTGGTGATACTAACAAGTCCTTCGCACTTCTGTTCAATGGTCTCTACAAAGAAACCAAAAGATGTGACACCACTTATCACCCCTTCAAATTCATCTCCCAGGTATTGTTGCATATACTCTACCTGTTTGTATTTATTGGCAGCCCTTTCAGTTTCCATGGCTGACCTTTCTTTTTCACTGCAATGGCGGCATTTCTGTTCCAGTTTCTTATCTATCTCCAATGAACCCATCAGGAGGTCATATACTATACGATGTACCAGAATATCCGGATAACGTCTGATTGGGGAAGTGAAATGGCAATAATGCTTAAAACCCAATCCATAGTGTCCTATGTTTTCAGTAGTATACAAAGCCTTAGCCATAGTACGAATACCTAATTGCTCCAATACATGTTGTTCCGGTTTACCCTTTACATCAAGTAACATCTGATTGAACGATTCTGCAATTCCTTCAGGAGATTTAATGTCGAACTTATGTCCGAATTTTTTTGCAAAATCAACAAATGGCATCAGCTTCACTTCATCGGGCGTATCATGGATTCGATATGGGAAAGGAATTTCCTTCTTATCGATTTTTGTTTTACCCACTTGCTCTGCCACTGTACGATTCGCCAATAACATAAACTCTTCAATTAATTGATGAGCTTCTTTACTTTCCTTAACTACAATGCCGATAGGTTTACCACTGGCATCCAATTTAAATCTCACTTCCTGTGAAGAGAAATTGATGGCCCCTTTCTTAAACCGCTGTTTGCGGAATTTTTGTGCAAGTGTATTCAGTATCAGGATTTCATTGGAATGCAAACCCGCTTCATTTTCGATGATCTCCTGAACTTCTTCATAAGTATACCGATGATCCGAATGAATGACAGTCTTTCCTATCCAATGATCTTTCACTTCTCCTTTGGCCGAAATTTCGAATATGGCTGAGAACGTCAGTTTATCTTCTTTGGGACGAAGGGAACAAAGCTCATTTGATATACGCTCTGGCAACATGGGAGAAACCCTGTCGGGCAAATAAACAGAGGTGGCTCTGTCGTAGGCTTCCTTATCCAATTCAGACTCTGCTTCTACATAGTGCGATACATCGGCGATATGTACACCAATTTCGAAGTGACCGTTTTTAAGTACTTTAAAAGAGATGGCATCATCAAAATCTTTTGCATCAACCGGATCGATAGTAAACGTAAGTATATCACGACAATCTTTTCGTATGCTGATTTCAGATGCGGGTATTATATCGGGTATACGTTCAGATTCTTCTAAAACATTATCGGGGAAGAACAGTGGAAATCCGTTCTGCATCAGCAGTTCTTTCATAGCAAGGTCACTGGCATCGCTGGCATTTAAAACCTGAACCACTTCGCCAACGGGTTTCTTATTTTTTTCCCAGCTATTGATTCTTACAATTACCCTGTCATTATTCTGTGCATTGAAAAGGTTCGCTTCAGGAATATATACGTCCGGAACGGGTTTATCTGTCTCCGGAATGAAAAAGGCGAAAGATTTGCCCAATTCAATTCTTCCCATGAATGTATTCTGTTTCCTTTTCAGCACTTCTGTAACCACTCCTTGCACTCTTCCTTTTTTATTAAAATCGGAAACCACACGAACCAATACAGTATCGCCATGTAAGGCGGTATTGAAATCGTTAGGACGAACCAGGATATCGTTTTTCAGGTTTTCTACAATTACGTAGCCCATACCTGAGCGGGTTATATCCATCACCCCTTTAACTGTCTGGGGCGAATTAGATGTTGAATGTTTTTGTTTTTTCTTAGATGATTTTTTACTCATCGTATAAATTTAATTTTTTAATGAAAACCCGTCAATGAATGCCGACACCAATTGCAGGAAGGCAGCTTCCTGCCCGAATAATATCCTCATTTCAATAGGCATTACAAATACGGGGGTTTGTTGCAGTTCACTAACAAATTTGCTTAACCTCACTGCGTCTTTTTCTGTAGTAAGGATAATCTTTGAAGTGGACTGTATTGCTTCAAAACGCTTTACAATTTCCCTCCAATCATCAATCGAAAAGAATGATGATCACTGTATAACATTTCATAATAAGTCTGCGAGTTCTCTTTCAAAACTCTTTTAATGGAATTGGGTTGGCAATACCACTTACAAACAGCACTTCCATATGATTGTTTTATGGTAACCCTGTGTCTTGCTGCGAGATGATAAGGTTGCCCATAGTCAATAGTGGAAAAGAAAACCTGTTGTCCTTCCAGGGGATCTATTTCTGCTATAATACTTTTCCTTTCTTCTTCAGTAATATTTGCAGGGCATTTGGTGACAACTATTATCTGGCTTCGTTTATAACTGGCCGCTTCATCGCGCAGGTCACCTGTTGGCAGAAACCAGTCCCTGGTAAAAAGATTACTGTATTCTGTGAGCAGGATATTTAGTCCGGCTTTTACCGAACGATGCTGAAAGGCATCATCCAAAATAATCGCCTTTGTTTGAGGCTTATCGTGGAGCAGCTGAGGAATAGCCACCAATCGTTCTTCCCCAACGGCAACAGTTACATCTGGAAACTTCAAATGGAATTGCATGGGTTCGTCTCCTATTTCAAGGGCGGAAGTCCTGTCGTCGGCAAGTGCATACCCTCTTGTCTTTCTTTTGTATCCCCTGCTCAAAATGGCTACCGGCAGTTTGTCTTTAAACCGTTGCACCAGGAATTCGACCATGGTTGATTTACCGGTTCCCCCTACAGAAAGGTTACCAACACATATCAGTGGCAAGTTAAAACTGGTGGAGGAAAGGAGTCCCTTATCAAACAACCTGTTTCGGACCCATACCAGAAGCGCATATACCAATGAAAAAGGGAATAACAGAATGCGGATTGGCCTCAGAAGCGGAGCATTAAAATTCATATATGCGCGATGGTGTGATACAAAGACTTAAAGGTACATCAAAATGGTTGATGTCGCGGATGCTCTTAACAGGGTCAAAAAAGGAAAATCCCACTTTCAGAATCGAGGGGCGGCAGCGTACCAGATAACGGTCATAAAACCCCTTGCCATAGCCAATACGGAAGCCCTTTTCGTCAAATGTAACCAGAGGCACAAATACCAGGTCAATTTCCTCTGGTTCTACCAAATCGCCGTGAATAGGTTCAAGGATATTATAGATATTCTTGGAATAGAGTCCATCGGGCCTAACCAGAACCGCCTCCATGGTCTTGTTGGTGGCATCTATCCGTGGCCATGAGATCTTTACTTCCGGGAATTTGCTGCGGACCAGTTCTGCAGCTTCAGATACATTGAATTCTTTCCTTTCAGAAATGGGATAATACGAGAGAAGGTGTTTTACTTCGGGTAATTGTAAACTTGAAAAATTAGCAAGAATACGGGATGTATTCTCGTGCATCTCTTTATCATCAATGAGCAGTCTTTTTTTCAGGTATACCTCTCTGATAGCTTTCTTGAGCATACGTCAGTTTTTAAATAATTGTCCCACATAACCATACCCTTCATTCAATCTTACAATTATCTTTTGTTAAGAGTGCAAAACCATTATACGTTTGCTACTTCAGAGTCAGTTGACTGCAATTGAGTTGGCTATTCGAAAGCAATCAAAGTGGACCGGAACCAGAATCAATCGTTAGAATCCAGATTCCTCTATCAGTAATTTACGAAATATAATTGAAAATAAAAAAACTCATTTCACTACAAAAATACTGAAGATGGTGGTGCCATAACTTCTGGCACTGGCGAAATTTGGATGGTTTGTATATTGGTTACGGGGGGTATGCTCCAGAACAAACCAGCCACCGGGGTTTAGAAGCTTCTTTTCAAAAACCTTTACTGGCAACTGGTCGATTGTTTCCAATGCATAAGGTGGACCAGCGAAAATGAAATCAAATGAATCGGTACATTGTTCCATAAACTTAAAAACATCCATTTTCACCACATTGAAATTCTCGATTTTCAATGCGGCCGCGGTGTTTTTAATGAAGGCGTGCATAGCAGTATCCTTTTCAACAATCGTGAGGGAAGCAGCGCCTCTTGAGGCCAATTCGTAACTGATACTGCCTGTTCCGCCAAAAAGATCCAGGGTTTTCATCCCTTCAATATCCAGTTGATTATGGATGATATTGAACAGCCCTTCTTTTGCTATATCGGTAGTAGGCCTGGTATAAGGCATTTTTGCAGGCGGATGAATTTTCCTGCCTCCCATTTCTCCTCCAATTATACGCATAAGGCCATTTTCAAAATAGGTGAAAAATAATGGAGTGGTTGTGCTTCCAGTTCTTCATTAGCCCAGTCTGAAGTAGATACTTCATTCCATACAATATTTCCAAAATACTTCTCTAATTCCTTATAAAGGGCTGAATTGTTTTCTATCAATCCACCTAGTTCCAATACCACCGAACCCGAATCTATATTGAATTGCTGGCAGGCATGTAATAGAATCCAGCTAACGTCCTCAGGTTGCTGATAACTGTAGGTCTGTAAAAGTTTAAGTCCTTCACTATCATAAAATGCCGCGACAAACAAATCCTGGAAAAACACCGTTTGAATACAAGGGGTACCAGCGGCTGTATTGGGACCTATTTGAAGCAGTAATGAATAAAAATGCCAGTACTTTCCCGATACGAAACTCTTTTGAATCAGTCCATGTAATTCACGGGGCACCCGGTAAATGGAATAGATATCTTTCCCTTGAATTTTTTCACTCAACACAAGCCCTTTTGGTGCGTTCCCACAAAGCGTTTCAATCAATGGCTTATTGAATTCAAAATTAAAGGAGCTACCGGGTATCAATTGGCATTCGGGCAAATTATAGACAACTATGGCTTCTTTAATGCTATCAAGATAGGCAGGGTCAATTGCCAATACATCCTGTAACCAATCAATCGGGGGCCATCCTGCAGACCCCTGGAAATGGAACTGTTGTAATTTCAGCAATTGCCGGTTGTTCTTCTTAAACCATACAAAAGAAACCTGCCGCTCACCGATTTCGATAAGCAGGGTGCTCTGCTGCAGGTCTGAATCCTGCAGTGTTGGAAGGATGATATCAAATACAGGTATGGGCATAATTCTGTGCTGCAATGTTACGCTATTTTCTGGTATGGGGATTAGGGTTGATGGCAATTAGGGGGAGAGATACTTAAGGTCTTCAAAGTCAAAATTAAAAAGTCAAAAAAATCAAAAGTCAAAACTGGTACTGCACTTCGAATACCAATTATGACTTTTAACTTTTGACTTTAAAAATGCGCCCCCTCACAACTATTAAGCCATTTTCCAAATTTCTTTTGGTTTACACAACCTGTATTTCAGTTCTCAGGGGTGAAAAGTTGTATAAGGTCTCAACCTTATAAGGTTGGAGACCTTATACAACCTCTTCTTTAGTAAAAATCAATAAATCAAAATTTAAAAGTCAAAAGTCAAAGTCAAAAGTCGAAACAGGTGCTGCACGTCGAATACCAATTATGACTTTTAACTTTTGACTTTAAAAATGCGCCCCCTCACAACTTTTAAGCCATTTTCCAAATTTCTTTGGTTTACACAACCTGTATTTCAGTTCTCGTGGTGCTGAAAGTTGTATAAGGTCTCCAACCTTATAAGGTTGGAGACCTTATACAACCTCCTCTTTAGTAAAAATCAATAAAGTCAAAATTTAAAAGTGAAAAGTCAAAAATCAAAAGTCAAAACAGGTGATGCACTTCGAAAACCAATTTTGACTTTTGACTTTTGAATTAAACAAAAAGCTTCAAAATACCGGAACTGAAGGCTGAAAAATAAATGCTAGGTTTGCGGCACTTTATGAGCGCTCCTTCAACATCTAATGGACTGCAACTTGCTGTCAGTTATCGCCAGATACTGAAAATAATGCTGCCCATTAGTTTCGCCATAATGATTCCACAGCTCAATTTCATTACCAACAATGTTTTCCTGGGACATCTTAGCAAGCAGGCACTAGCCGTTGCCGGGGTTACCGGAGTTTACTATCTCATATTTGCAGCCATCGGCTATGGATTAAATAACGGCCTGCAAGCCCTGATTTCAAGAAGAGCCGGAGAAAACAGACCCGAAGAAATCGGGAAGCTCTTCAATCAGGGGGTGTATGTTTCATTATTCATTGCAGCCATCGGCATCTTGCTTACTTATCTTTTCACTCCGATCTTATTCAAGCATTTCATTTCGGACCCGGAAAGGATGAATCAAGCCATATCCTTTCTTCGAATAAGGATATGGGGACTCCCCTTCCTATATATCTACCAAATGCGAAATGCCTTATTGGTAGGCACCAATCAAAGCAGATACCTGGTTGCAGGAACTGCTGCTGAAGCGGTAAGTAATGTGTTATTCGACTATGTTCTGATATTCGGTAAATGGGGTTTCCCTGCATTAGGATTTAATGGAGCCGCTTATGCATCCATCATCTCTGAATTCATAGGCATGGCGGTTGTTTTTGCAGTGATCCATTATAAAGGCATTGGAAAAAGATTTCAACTATTTGATCATTTCAATTGGGACGGTTACAACCTAAAACTGATCCTGAGTATGTCGGCCCCACTTATTTTCCAAAATGCCATCAGTATAATGAGCTGGGAATATTTCTTCCTTCTTATCGACAGGCATGGTGAAGTGGCCTTAGCTGTTTCAAATACCATGAGAAACATATTCGGGTTCTTTGGTGCTTTCACCTGGGCTTTTGCTGCCACGAGTAATACGATGGTCAGCAATATCATTGGACAAGGCAAGAAAGAGGAAGTCTGGAAATTGATTGGCAAAATCGTTCAATTGAGTACCGGCTTCGCTTTAATTGTGGCTGTGATCCTGAATATCTTTCCATATCTTTTTCTCTCTATCTATGGACAATCAGAAAATTTTATTCAGGAAGCAATACCAGTATTGAGAGTGGTTTCAGTAGCCATGATATTGATGTCGGTATCTACGGTACTGGTAAATGCCGTAACGGGTACTGGTAACAGTAAAGTGACTTTATCAATAGAAGCGTTCACCATCTTCTTCTATTGCATCTATGTATACGTTGTGTTGGACAAACTATTCCTGCCTATAAAATTCGGATGGATGAGTGAATGGGTTTACTGGATCTCGATGTTTATCCCTTCGTATTTCTATTTAAGAAGTGGCAGGTGGAAGAAAAAAATGATCTGAAAACAGGATACTAATCTTTCCACTTCTCAAGCAGTTTTTTTGCCTCAGCCCGAATGGTAGCATCATCACCAGAACTGTTTGGCAATCTGCCCATTGCTTCAAGAGTAGCTATCGCTTTCTTCTCTTCATCATTCCTGTGATATGCTTTTGCTAATTCGAGATAATTGATGAGTATCGCTCCATTCAGCTGCATACTTTTTTCATAGTAGGCAATAGACTTACTTAGAGAAGCATCGGGCAATGCTCCATATGTCACTTTCACCAACCATCTTTCCAATGAATTGAGATCACTTACTTCATAATGCCATTTCCCTAATACATGATAACCCTTGAAATTACCGGGGTCATATATGACCGCTTTTTCAGCGTACGATTTTATAGCCTTCACCGCATCTATCTTTTCCTGGCCAGAAGCCATCATGGCTAAGCGCCCCATAGCTACCGACATCACAAAACAAGCATCAGCAGAGGTGGGATTGGTGGCATACGCTTGTTTTGCATATTTCAATGCAGCTGCATAATATTCCTTTTGCTTTTCTTTAGTAGCCTGTCTTTTTCCGGTGAGACTGTATAGTTCACTCACCTTACAAAGAGCAGTTATATGATCAGGTTGCAGCTTAAGCACTTCAAGGTATTTTGATAGGGCTTCATTATCCCTGAATACCGCCTCCTGCTGTTTTGCTTCCAGCAATAGCTTGTCAACACCCTGTGCTTTTGAAAAGAAAGGGAGCAACAATAAAACAAAAACAAACCTTAAAAATAATTTATCAGGATTCATGAAAATGCTTGTGTATGGTCACACCCAATTTACCTGAAAAATGCTCAATCGGAGGTTCTAATTTATAAATGGAAACAGATACATCTGTAACCCGCGAATATTGATGCTTTATTCTTCTGATAATACCTTCTGCTACTTTTTCTAACAAGGGGGTTGGGAAGTGCATCCGTTGTTGTACGATAGTGAACAGGTCGGCGTAATTTATCGTATCCTTTAAAT
This sequence comes from Chitinophagaceae bacterium, assembly GCA_044220885.1. Taxonomy (GTDB): domain Bacteria; phylum Bacteroidota; class Bacteroidia; order Chitinophagales; family Chitinophagaceae; genus Endoryza. The sequence continues at coordinate 18,465 of JBGAQE010000030.1, read as the reverse complement.
CATCGAATTCCCCTTTTTCAGGTTCGGGGAAACTGACGCTCACATCCACTTCATAAGGACTACCTACTTTTTGTTCCCCTTCATAAATTCCATGAAAGGCTGTCATTTTTAATCCGAGAAGTTCGATAGTTACCATAACGATTGATATTACACAGTGGAATATAGACAGAATAGCTAACTCTTCAGATTAAATTATCGTTTCCTGTTATACGTGTCCAATCGCTGAAAGATATCTTTCCGCATCCAGAGCGGCCATACAACCACTACCAGCGGCAGTAACAGCCTGACGGTATATCTTATCCTGAACATCGCCGGCAGCGAATACGCCTTCTACATTGGTTTTAGAAGTACCTGGAATCGTCTTTATATATCCGGCTTCATCCATATCAATGAAGTCTTTGAATATTCCTGAATTGGGTTGATGACCAATAGCCACAAAAAAACCAGAAATAGGCACAGTCTGAGTTTCGCCAGTCTTTACATTCTTGATACGCACAGCTTCCGTCTTATTCTCACCTAATATCTCATCAGTTTCTGAATTCCAGTAAACCTTGATATTCGGTGTTTGCTGTACCCTCTCCTGCATCACTTTTGAAGCTCTCATGGTATCGCGACGAACAATCATATGGACTGTTGTACAGAGCTTCGAAAGGTATAACGCTTCTTCAGCAGCAGTATCTCCAGCCCCAACAATCGCTACTTCTTTTCCCCTGAAGAAAAAGCCATCACAAACTGCGCAGGCGCTTACTCCGAATCCGTTAAGGCGTTGCTCGCTTTCTAATCCAAGCCATTTGGCAGAGGCACCAGTTGCAATGATAACTGCATCCGCTTCCATTTCCTTCTCTTCATCTATCCATACCTTGAATGGCTTTTTTGAGAAATCCACTTTGGTAGCCAATCCATAGCGTATATCAGCTCCCATACGGGCCGCCTGCTTTTCAAAATGAACCATCATTTCAGGTCCCTGGATGCCATCGGGGTATCCGGGATAGTTCTCTACTTCAGTGGTAATAGTAAGTTGTCCACCTGGTTGTATACCCTGATATAACACAGGTTTCATATTGGCACGGGCAGCGTAAACAGCGGCGGTATAGCCGGCAGGACCAGATCCTATAATGAGGCAATGTACTTTTTCAACGTTTGTATCCATGAGTTCCATTTAATTTAAGCGGCACAAAAATAACAGTAAAAAGCCATGCTTTGCACGACAAAAGTCACCTATTGGTAAGGTGTGAATAAACTATTTAGGAATGATGAGGCTGATATACTGGGCTGCATAACCTCCGAAATAGCCAAGGGCGCCTCCTTTTATGTTTCCTAACACCTTTGTTGGGGATGAGAATGGGTTACCGATGCTTCCGTAGCTATATTCCATGGTTCTCCAGAAGTCAAAGGTTGTTTTATCGATATTACAGAACTTGATAGTAGCAGTATCTCCCCTGTAAAAGAAGTTGAATGTTTCCTGATCGATGGTTTCATTCCGGTTCACTCCCTTATCTACTTGTACACTGTATGTTTTACCATCGATAATCTGATCATCAAATACGGAGTTCAATCCGGGCCAGAAAGGTTCGCGGTTTGATTTGGTGAAATACCGGATATAATTCCCGTATCCGGGAGGGTCGGTAGTGCGGGCCATAAGTTTCACGAAATTACTATCCTTGTTTGGCGGCCCTTTTTCATACCATAACGAATCCAATTGTTTTACCAATGGAGGAATGGTAGTAGTAGCTGTATATTCCTTTCCATCAACTAATAGTTTCAACGAATAATTATGAGCTAACTCCCCAACAAATGCTGTTGCCAGACTTGCCGAATCAATGGAATAATAATAGAGGTTATATCCACTGGAATCAGGGATGATATATTCTTTCAGGCGATGTGTTTTAGTGCCGTTTGAAATTTCTACTGTGGCATTTCTAATGAAAGAGTTCGCCAATATCTGAGGAGTTATCTTACTGAAATAGTCAACGCTTTTTGAAAGAATCACCACCGGTGCCTGGCCATTTTCAATAGTTGCTTCCACTACCACCAATGGGTCGGGACTATCCAGTTTGAAGGTGATGGATTTCTCGCAGGAGGAGAGGAAGAGCAGAAGGAGAATAAGGTTTAGGAACTGGCGCATATGTTGGACAAAGATAGATGGGGAATTTGAAAATTTGATGATTTGAAAATTTGAAAATTCTTAATGATTAACAACCCTAAGTTGATTAAGTTCAGAATGGTGCAAAGAGCAGACCATTTTCAAATTTTCAAATTCCCAAATATTCAAATTTTCAAATTTTCGCAAAAGAAAGCCCCGACTCACGTCGGGGCTGGTACTTAACCCAATAACTAAAATTATTAACCCAGGTACGCTTTCAGCGCGTTGCTGTAGCGGGCTTTCTGTAAACGTTTGATAGCTCTTTCTTTGATCTGACGGATACGTTCTTTGGTAAGATCGTATTTCTGGCCTATCTGTTCGATAGTAACACCATTTTCGCCATCGAGACCGAAGTAAGCGTTAACGATTTCTGCTTCGCGGGGACTGAGAGATTTCAGTACGCGGCGGATTTCGTTACGGAGTGAATCTTTCATCACATCATCATCGGTATCATCAGCACCTTCGAGCAAATCGCCCATCGCTACATCTTCAGCTTCGTGCACGGGTGCATCGAGACTGGTGTGACGGGTATTGCTTTGGAAGATATTATTGATTTCTGTTTCGCTCATTTCCAGTAACTCAGCCAACTCTTCAGTAGATGGTTCTCTTTCGTGCTCTTGCTCGAAAGCCATATATGCTTTGTTTGCTTTGTTATATGTACCGATTTTATTCTGTGGTAAACGAACCAGACGACCTTGTTCAGCCAAAGCTTGCAAGATAGACTGACGAATCCACCATACGGCGTAAGAGATAAATTTAAAACCCTTGGTTTCATCGAAACGCTGGGCAGCCTTGATAAGACCGAGGTTACCCTCATTGATCAGATCGCTTAGTGATAAACCCTGGTGCTGGTATTGTTTAGCAACAGACACCACGAAACGTAGGTTGGCCTGTACTAATTTATCCAATGCGCGTTGATCCCCCATCTTAATACGCTGCGCTAACACCGTTTCTTCTTCTGGAGTGATCATCGAAATTTTCGAGATCTCTTGCAGATATTTCTCAACGGCCTGCGAGTCGCGATTGGTAATCTGTGTAGCAATCTTGAGTTGTCTCATATCGGTAATAAATATAAATGACTGTGATCAAAATGTGGGGGTACAGGATCAACAATCAAAGACAAAGTAAGTTCGGGGGAAGTTGCAAAGTGTTTGCAAAGAGGCTGTTAAATGAGCCAATATCCGTCCAAAACCATCCTTACAAATGTAAACATCATTTTTCAGAGTTCATAGCCCCTGAGCAAAAAGCGTACGTAGATTTATGTCCACATGCTGTCAATAACCCCTCCTTAATACCGTTTCAACAACAATGTAACCCACTACCGACGGGCATTTCAGAAGATTCTCCCGCTTTTACCATTTTGAGAATTAATCCATATCAATTTCAAAAAAAAGCAAAAAATATTTTGTAACTAAAAAAATAGTTATACCTTCAACTAACAAATTAGTTATAAAATGAAGTCATTAACCAGAGCAGAAGAACAGGTGATGCAGGTGCTTTGGAGCCTGAAAAAGAGCTTCTTAAAGGAGATTGTGGAAAACAGCCCCGAGCCCCGTCCCCACCCCAATACCATCGCCACCATCCTGAAAATACTCATAGAAAAGGGGTTTGTGGATTTCGAGACCCAGGGCCGCAATAACCTATACCACCCAAAAATCAGCCGGGAAGACTATGGCAAGAAATCGGCCCAACAGGAAAGGGCTATTTCAATGGTTCACCCGCTTTATTGGTGTCGCAGTTTTTGAGTGATAATAAGTTGAGTGTGGAAGAGCTTGAAGAAATGCTTGAAAAAATTAAAAGCGCAAAGCAGAAGGCTTGAGGCAAAATGCAGGATGCTAGAGGCTTTATTCAGCCACTCACCGGAGTTTATTCGAAGACTAAGTTCCGAAAACAGAATCAGAACTACATCCAGCATCTCGCATCCAGCATTTAGCAATTAGCCAAAAGCAAATAAAACAAATAATATGACCATCATCCTCCTCAAACTCCTCGCCTCCTCCGGCATCCTCTACGCCTACTACTGGCTATTCCTGAGAAAAAACCGGAAGTTTCATAGGTATAATCGGTTTTATTTGTTGGGAGCTGTGTTGATTGCGATGGTATTGCCATTCCTGAAGATTGATATCTTCTTATCCCCACCGCACCGGCTAATAAAGTGATACTGATACGCTGGAGGTGATAACTGTGAATGGTGGTGAAGAAGAAGTTGTTGTAGCTGATGCAGGAACTAGTTGGATGGATTGGTTCTCTACCACAAATATTAGTGTTGAGTGTTTACATCTTAGGTGCTATTGTTTTCTTAAGCCTTTGATTCGCTCCATATTATACATCAGGAAAATAAAAGGTAATTATCCTGTTGAAAAATTGAAGACCTGAAATTCCTATAACACGGCAGAGCCGGGCAACACCTTTCTCTTTTTCAGAAATATATTCTGGAACAACAAGGTTGAATTCAAAAGCAGCGAAGGACAACAGATCTTCCGCCATGAACTCTTTCACGTAAGACAAAAACATTGGCTGATCTCTTATTCATGGATCGATCAAATGCTATTTTTCGTCTGGTTCAATCCCTTCTATCTGATAAAAAAGAACTAAAAGCCATCCATGAATTTCTGGCTGATGAATATGCTGTTTCAAATAGTGATGAATATGCATATGCCGAGCTATTAGTCCTGTTTGCCCCTTCATATGAAAAACAAAACAAACTGGTACATCCCTTTTTTCATAACACCATTAAACGAAGAATTGCCATGATAACAAATCTGAAAACAAGAAAGTTGGTTACTGGGGACGTGTAATGGCATTGCCCTTATCCTTATTGCTGTTCAGCTTTATCGCATTAGCACAAAAAGCTGAAACCCAGAAGAAGCTTCAACTGAAAAATTAAATAATTCTGCCGCTATTCAACCTATTACTGTTGTAATTGATGCAGCACATGGGAACAGCATCAGGTGCACTTAGTAATGATAAAAACGTTTATGAAAAAGATATTAATCTGGCTATTGCGAATAAGATAGCTGCTTTAGCTCCATCCTATAATATAAACATCGTTCTTACCAGAAATAATGATAATACCATAACGGCACAAGACAGGATAGCATTTATGAATTCAGTCCCTTACGACTTGTTGGTATCCATTCATGTAAATGCTTCTAATATTAGCAGAGAACCCAAACCTGATTATCCGAATAAAAGTGGTTTTGAAGTTTATGTGTCAAGGAATAATACTTCTTCTTCTGATAAGTCTGAATTATTAGCAAGGCATATAATAAAAACAAACTCGAGCCATTATATACAACCAATAACAAGACAAAGATCCGTGAGTATGAGTCTATTTACATACTCGATAAAGGTCAGAAACCTTCTGCATTGGTTGAATGTGGTTATATTAACAACAATAAAGATCTCGCCTATATCACCAACCCAACAAATCAGGAGAATATCGCGAAAAAGATTCTTGAGGGAATTGTTGCCTACAGCAATTCTAGTGAAACAAGCAAGTCTCTGAATATAAGCAATGGGGATGATCAGGATACTAAGAACTATGTTGCAAATGACACAGTACCAAAAAAAGTACTTAAAAAACACTACACTAACTTTTAAACGTCCTGATAAAAAATCCTCTAACCAAAAAGAATGGGATTCGTGGAAAGACGAAAAGACATATGGAGTCTGGTTGGATGGCAAGAGAATTAAAAACGAAGTCTTGAACAATCATACTCCTAATGAATTCAGTTGGTATATGGTGAGTAAACTGGCCAAGAATGCCATCAATTATGGAAATCATTACTACCAGATAGACTTATATTCTCATTCTTATTTCAAAAAAGAATTTCCTGAAGAAACCAAGACCATTAGTGTACAAAGTATGCATACAGTTTTTGATACTGTAATACTTAGCGCAGAGGCATTCCAAGCAAAGCTCAATAATAATGAGGCTGAGAAGAAAAAGGCAAAACTGGAATTAAAGAATGGTCAATGTTATCTCAAAATTAAAAATGACCCGCATGTGTACACTGTATCCATGAATGATTTGAATGTCTACGAAAAGACCAAAAAAGGAGGCAACGAGATTAAGAGCGAATACAGAGATTTAATTTTTACAAAGACCGAAGTGGAAGCTCAATTTGAAGGTGGCATAAATGCCTGGGGAAAATTCCTAAGAGAAAACCTTATTTACCCAAAAGAAGCTATTGCAAAGAATATTCAAGGCACCATTATAGTTCAGTTCATTGTTGACAAAGAAGGCAAGCTTTCAGATGTAAAAACTTTGGGTGGAGACCCCTTACTTTGTGAAGAGGCGATAAGGGTAGTGAAGAACAGTAGCGGAAAATGGCTACCAGCACTTCAAAACAACCATATAGTAAAAGCCTATAAAAAACAACCCATCGTTTTTATACTAGACAAGCAAGCATCAATTGAAAGCTTAAGAGGTGTTTATAATGTGTTGGATGTAGAGCCGGAATAGTGAATACTTTTTTTTGCCTAAAGCTTAAGGCCTAGGGCTTAAGGCTTAAATCTGTCTTTGACCCGAAAAATCGGAGCGACTTATAATTCTTTATTCGAAGTTCTAAACTATCGGGCCAAAGACAAATATAAGCCCTAAGCTTTAGGCCTTAAGCCTTAGGCAAAAAGCATCAAGCATTCAGCATCAAGCCCTCAATACAGAATTTCCTCTCCCCCCACTTTCAAAACAAGTTCTTTCTTCTCCGCCGCCTCTACCCTTCCCACAACTTGTGCTTCGATTCCTAATGCTTTTCCGGCATCAATTAATTTCTGTGCGTCTTTTTCATTGGTGAAGACTTCCAAACGATGTCCCATGTTGAATACCTGGTACATTTCACGGTTATCGCTCTTTGATGCTTGTTGAAGAATGTCGAATATAACCGGAGCTTTAAATAAGTTGTCTTTGATGATCCTGAAATTACCCGGCAGGTATTTCATGCATTTTGTTTGTCCGCCGCCACTGCAATGGATTAAACCATGGATGGCATCGAAATGCTCCTGAAGTAAAACCTTCATTAGTGGCGCGTAAGTGCGTGTTGGACTTAGTAACAGTTTCCCTATGTTCATATTGTCCGGAAGTCCGGAAGACGGAAAGTCCGGAACAGGATCTGATAATAAATGAGGACCTATATACACCACGTGTTCATCCAATGAATTGTCGTATGATTCGGGGAAACGGGCACCATAGGTTTTATGTAATGCGTCGTGGCGGGCACTGGTGAGACCGTTACTTCCGATACCGCTGTTATAAGCAGTTTCGTAAGTGGCTTTACCTGAGCTGGCAAAACCAACAATCACATCACCGGCTTGAATCTTTTCATTCGTCACCAGTTTATTCTTTGCCAACGGGAGGTCATGGTACCATTAACCGCGATTGTACGAACCACATCACCTACATCGGCTGTTTCGCCGCCGAGATAATGGATATTGACACCGTAGGTTTTCAATTCATCGAATAATGCCTGGGTACCGTTTATGATCACTTCCAACACTTCACCAGGAATCAATTTTTTGTTTCTATCAATAGTGGAAGAGAAAAGTAATTGATCGTGGATGCCTACACAAAGCAGGTCATCGAGGTTCATCACCACGGCGTCTTGTGCAATACCTTTCCAAACGGAGATATCACCGGTTTCTTTCCAATATAGGTATGCCAGGATGCTTTTGGTTCCTGCCCCATCGGCATGCATCAGGTTCACCCAATCGGCGTCGCCTGACAGGAAATCAGGATATATCTTACAAAAAGCCTGGGGATAAAGGCCCTGATCGAGCTTTTCAACTGCCTTATGCACTTCTTCTTTCTGTGCCGATACGCCACGTTGGGAATATAAACTCATGGTCAATTTTTGGAAGCACAAAATTGCGGTTTTTTAGAGAGGCGTAAAAATATACTTACCCTGAACTTATTGACTTCCTGACCAAATGCAAACTTCATTTTGCCTACATTTGCCACCCAATTATGCAGGTTCATACACAAATAGCCAACTTACCCTCATTCAAAAAAGCGGTGGTCACCATCGGCACTTTCGACGGTGTGCATTTGGGCCATAAGATGATCCTGGAACAGGTGATTGAAGAAGCCAATAGTATCGGAGGAGAAACGGTCATCATTACCTTCCATCCGCATCCCAGAAAGATTGTAGGAGCAGGAAAAAAGCCCATCTTCCTGATCAATACCATCCAGGAAAAGATAGGCTTGCTGGAAGAAGCAGGTATCGATCATCTGGTGGTTGTACCTTTTACTGAAGACTTCGCCCAGTTAACAGCTAAAGAATATGTGGAAGATTTTTTGCTGAAGCATTTCCAACCACATACCATCATCATCGGATATGATCATCATTTTGGAGCGGGAAGAGAAGGCAATTATCATTTGCTGGAAGAATACCAGAAAAACGGTCATTTCATATTAAAAGAAATCCCGGAACATCTCCTTCGCGACAGTAGCGTAAGTTCCACCCGCATCCGGGAAAATATACTGGAAGGAAAAATAGAAGAAGCCAATGAACTGTTGGGCTATTCATTTTTCTTCGAAGGGACTGTTGTGGAAGGAAATAAATTAGGAAGAACTATCGGCTACCCAACAGCCAATCTTGAAATAGCCGATCCTGAAAAAATAATACCTGGCAATGGAGTATATGCAGTAGAAGCCTACCTGGGGTCAACCTTTGAGGTGTTGCAGGGCATGATGAACATCGGTGTTCGTCCAACTGTAGGTGGCACCAAACGGGTTATCGAAGTCAATCTCTTTTCGTTTAATCAGGACATTTATGGGAAGGTGCTGAAAGTGATTGTAAACAGTTTTTTACGGAAGGAAAAGAAGTTCAGTGGATTGGAAGAGTTGAAGAAGCAGTTAGCTTTAGATAAAAAAAATGCGCTTGGTAAGTGAGTCCGGAAGTCCGGATAGAAAAGTCCGGAAGTCAGGAAGTCCGGAAGTCCGAAAGAAAATACAAATACAATAGAGACATTATTTCCGTTTTCCCGTTTTCCCGGCAAACGTATTTTAATTGAAGAAATTTAACCGCAGAGACGCGGAGACGCAGGGGCGTTCCTCTGCGTCTCTGCGTCTCTGCGGTTATAAAATTTACGGGTTTGCCGGCAAATAAAGAAATAGAAAACTTTCAAATTTTCACCTCGAAAGGCTAAAAACAATTTACTTAAACGATTGATTTTCAATCCACACAACTAAAAATCCACTAAATTTCCCGATTTAACGAAAACAGGTAATTACCACGTCAGGAATTCCACTAATTTTGAAATAACACTACCCCACTTACTTACCACCCGTTTTACGACTCATTAGATTCTGGCATACTTACTAACCAGCCATTACTGTTACTGACTACCGAATTATTGAATTGTTTGACTCAAAATTGTTGTGTTATGTACTCGTATTCATTATTGGAACCCGGCTGTCATTATCTGGTGCAGGAAAAAGAAGGCGACCCTATCATACTTATAAAAGTAACGGTGGAGTCGGATCATTGCTTATTTGTCACCAGGTTCATGGAATTTCCCGAACCTGTCTGGAAGAAAAAAACAGATACCTTATTTGATATCATCGAATGCCTTACTGATGAAAAGGTAAAGGAATGGGATACTGTTTATAACCAGGGGGCGGATGCTTATCATGAAGAAGAAGATGACGAATGATTTTTGTAAGCAGTTGCCTGAATATGGAGTAAGGGGAAATCCTGATTTTGGAGCGTATAGTTGAGTTCGTGGAAAGTAAAAATTACTTTTAAAGGAACCTGATGCATATGCGTAGTGGCTACGCATAACACTGCATCATGAAATCCTTCACCTATGAAATCACCACCACTACCCCAGGTAGTACGTGTTAGTCCGAATCCATTTCAAAAGGAATTCTTCATCCATCTTCAGGCAATTGTTTCTGAGCAGGTAATCATCACCGTTTATGACAAAGAAGGGAATCCGATTATTACAACAGCACAAGATATTTTCCCTGGTAATAATGAAATAGCTATTGAAATGGAAAAGCATTATCCGGGAACTTATTTCCTGAAATGCCATACGCATAACAATTACTTCCTGGTTGTAATCAGGATAGAGAAGAGATGATCCACATTTTTCTTACAAGAATATCTTGCGGCTTGTTTTCTTAGCCAGGAATCCTATTGATGCTATAATAATAGCTACTAAGGAAGAAATATAATAAATGAGGAAGTTATCAATATTCGAATCAGATACTGTAACATAGTAATCGAAAATATAGATAACGATGAAAGTTCCGTAAGCAAACAAGAGGGAAACATATATAAAGATCATGGCATTTTCATGATCGGTATGTTCTAACTTATGCATGAACAAAGAAATCTCCCAAACCAGACAGGTCAGGATAAGTAAGAGTCCAAGAGCTAATGTATACTTAGCTGAACCATAATTCCAGCCAAGAATCATAAAATTGATAAGCTGTAATAAAAGGAAAGAAGGCGCAACAATCTTTGTGAATTTCTTTATTGAAGCTGATGAAGTTGCTATGAAAAGAAGTCCGAGTACAATCGGAATATCTAGCATATTATAAACAACAGTTATCTTCTCTAGCAATCCCTTATCAATGCCAGGAACCTTATCTAAGAGGCTTACGATTCCGTTAAGTCCCCAGTACCCTGCGAACAATACAAAAGGTTTTTCCTTCCATAATTTCTTGAATACAACAATTGATAATGGGATGAAATAGGATATTATTATCGCTATGATAGAAATGATCTGGTAAAACTGGTTTTTCACGGATGTAGTTTGAATTCTACATCTTAAAGCGTTTGATTACCAGTTATTATTGCAAGACATATTTATTTTCCGTAATACTACTTTTTAAAGGTTTTGCATAAAATACGGAGAAGGGAAGGGAAGTACTCGCTCCTGCTCGATGTTCAAAAAGTGCAATATGTTCAATTCGATATTCAAAAAGTTCGATAGGTTATTTAGGTTCCATAGGACTTATGTGTTACAGCAAAACCAAAGACAACATTTTGGTAGGAATTTCCGACCTGGAAACATTTGGAACTTTTTGAACATTTGGAACCTTTTGAACACCTATAGAGGTTTCCCTAACCAGCCATATAGGGTTAAACGTTACAAAACCCCCATTTCCTCGTAGAATTACGAATATGGATTTAGTAAGATGTACATGGGTAGTACCCAGTTTTACTATACCCGACGTATATACTGAAGCTTAAAAACAGGGAAGAAGTGCTCTATGAGGGCAAATAAAGCGGATGTACATTTGTATCAGTTACAACGGTCCAATATCCAATAGAAAGTCCAGATCCAAAATCCAGTCCTCCAATATCTCTGAAAAGCACAGAACGAATCCAATATCATTGTAGCCAGACCAAAACGTACTGTTAACCTTATCCATTGAACGAATAGTCGTTTTAAATTCCAGATCCAGTAAAACCGTCCAAAGTCCAAAACCAGTGAAAGCCGTCCAAAGTTCTTATGAAATTCCCGGTCGAATATCCTGAATGAAAACTCGGTAATAGTTTTTTCCCTGTTAGAAAGGATCCGATACAAATGAAGACTTAAATGGTAGATCGACTGAAAAAATTGAAGCCCTTGCTTGAAAAAGCAGGGGTTTTTTTATTGGGCGGGAGGCTGGATGCTAAATGCTTGATGCATTTGCCTAAGGCTTAAGGCCTAAAGCCTAGGGCTTAATTTAGTTGTCCGACCAAAAATCGGGTTTCAGAAAATGTACATTCGTAATTCACAAAAACACTCGGTAGATTACTGAATAAAGCTTTAGGCTCTAGGTCTTAAGCCTTAGGCAAAAAACATCAAGCATTTAGCATCTAGCATTCCGCTTTAAGCCGTATTTTTGCTCCATGAAACATCTCCTCCCAATAATTCTCTTAATAACGATTTTACCCGCTTGCCAATCACAAAATTCAAGCGTAAAGACAAACCTGAATCCTGATGAATTTGAAAAAGGGATGATACAACCTAATGTGCAGCTATTGGATGTTAGAACGGCAGGGGAATTCCGTAATGGTCATTTAAAAAATGCCTTACAGGCAGATTGGCGGGATAAGGCCCAATTCAAAGACCGCACTCAACACCTGGATAAGAACAAGCCCATTTATATATATTGCTTATCTGGCGGAAGAAGTTCAGCTGCTGCAGAATGGCTCCGTAGCCAGGGATATAAGGAAGTTTTAGAATTAGAAGGTGGATTAGCGAGTTGGAATGCCGCCGGGAAAGCCCTTGAGAATGCAGGACAATCGCCCCAACTCACTACAAATGCCTACCAGGAAATGATCAATAGTGCGCCAGTAGTGCTGGTAGATTTTGGCGCTACATGGTGTCCTCCCTGCAAAAAGATGGAACCTGTATTAGATGCTTTACAAAAAGAAAATGCCGGCAAATTCAAATTGGTTAAAGTGGACGGTGGCAACGATTTCGACATCATGAAAGCACAGAAAGTAGAAGCCCTTCCTGTTTTCATCATCTATAAGAACGGTAAAGAAGTATGGCGTAAACAAGGTATCACTGCCAAAGAAGAGTTCCAGAAATTCCTTTAAGCATATTTTAATATTTTCTTGCTACATTGGTTGTTATAAGTAACAACCAATGAAACCATCATTTTTTTCTTACTCCTCTCCTTTCTTGTTTTAAGTGTAACATCCTTCTCTCAAAAGATTGAAGTACTAACATCAGGTACCAAAACTTCTATAAGAGGACTCAGCGTTGTAAACGAAAATATAATCTGGGCCAGTGGAAGTGGCGGTAAAGTAGCACGTTCTACTAATGGAGGTAAGTCCTTTGAATGGATTACTGTGAAAGGTTTTGAAAAAAATGATTTCCGCGATATAGAAGCGTTTGATTCAAATACTGCAGTTATCATGGCCGTGGCTGATCCCGCATATATTCTTAAGACGACCAATGGTGGAAAGGATTGGAAAGTTGTGTATTCAAACGATACCAAGGGTATGTTTCTTGATGCCATGGATTTTTATGATTCGAAACATGGAATGGTGATCGGCGATCCGATTAATGACACCGTTTTTCAGGCAACTACATCAGATGGTGGCGATACCTGGCAAGTGTATAATAAGTATCCGGTAAAGGTTGAGAAGGGCGAAGCCTTCTTTGCGTCAAGTGGTACAAATCTAAAATACTTACAAGACAGCTATTTATTGGTTTCAGGAGGTATGGTTGCCAGCTTCATTTATCCTGGCGTTAGTTATAAACTGAATCTGTTACAAGGAAAAGAAAGTACAGGTGCTAATTCAATTGCCTATTGGAAATCAAGAATCGTTATTGTTGGAGGAGATTTAGCCAACGACAAAGACACTACATTGAATTGTGTTTACAGATTAATGGGTCCATCTTCTTTCAAAAGACCCACTACTCCACCTCCTCATGGGTATAGAAGCTGTGTAGCCTTCATAACAAAAACAAACTCATCGCCTGCGGTACTTCCGGAATTGACATTTCTACAGATGGAGGAAATAATTGGACACTCATAAGCAATGACAGCTATCATGTTTGCCAAAAAGCGAAAAAGGCAAAGCGGTATTCCTCGCAGGGGGTAATGGACGTATCAGTAAATTGATTGAGTGATTATTTCTTAAACATGAAATATACAGCACCGAGTATAAACGCAAAACTCACCAGGTATTTCCATTGAAATGGTTCCTTCAGATATAGAACTGCAAAAAAGCCGAACACTATCAGCGTTATCACTTCCTGCGTCAGCTTCAACTGAAAGCCAGAGAATCCCGACGCATACCCTAACCTGTTAGCTGGCACCATCAACAGGTATTCAAAAAAAGCAATGCCCCAACTTATCAATATCGCCTTCCCACAATGGCATATTGGTATCTTTCAAATTACCATACCAGGCGAAAAGTCATGAAAAAATGTTGGAGATGAGGAGGAGGAGGATGGTGCGCATGTTATTACGTTACGTTATGCGATTTGCTTTATTAGCCTAAGGCTTAAGGCCTAAAGCCCAGGGCTTAATTTCGTTGTCCAAATGGAGTTTAGGTTTCAAATAATGATCTATTGTATATATCGATTATTCTACTTGACCAATAATAAGATTATAAGCCTTTTGCATTCTAAATTATTACAATTCACGCAGAGAACAAGAGTTAGCAGAGGTTCCGCAGAGTTATTCATAAAGCTTTATTAGGGTCTTATCATAACTCTGCGCAAACTCTTGTCTCTCTTGTTCTCTGCGGTTAAATGTATTTTGTATTTGCCTGTTTTTTTGCCTAAAGCTTAAGGCCTAAAGCCTAGGGCTTAATTTAGTCGTCCGACCAAAAATCAGTTTTCAGAAAATATACATTCGTAATTCACAAAAACAATTGGCAGACTACTGAATTAAGCTTTAGGCCCTAGGCCTTAAGCCTTAGGCAAAAGCATTAAGCATCTAGCCTCTAGCCTCCCGCCTAATTAAGAGCTCGAAAATCCACCGGCACCAACTTACTCACCCCAGGCTCCTGCATTGTAACACCATAGATAACGTCCACAGAACTCATGGTCATCTTATTGTGGGTAACAATGATGAACTGGCTTTCTTCGCTGAACTTGCGGATCATGCTGGTGAACTTACCTACGTTGGCATCATCCAAAGGTGCATCCACCTCATCGAGGATACAGAATGGCGCAGGTTTTATAAGGTAGATGGCAAAGAGTAATGCTGTTGCAGTAAGCGTCTTCTCTCCTCCACTCAATTGGGAGATAGAAGAAGGACGTTTACCTTTTGGCTTAGCGATGATATCGATACTGGTTTCAGCCAGGTTTTCTGGGTTCTCCAATACCATATCTGCTGTATCATCTTCAGTAAAGAGGGCTTTAAATACCTTCTGGAAATTCTCCCTAACCTTATTGAAGGTTTCGAGGAATTGCTGGTTGGCAGTAGCTTCCACTTCCTGGATGGTTTGAAGCAAACTGTCTTTTGCAGATACAAGGTCATTCTTCTGTTCAAGGATGAACTCATACCTCTTCTTCATTTCCTGGAAGGCTTCAATAGCTGTAGGGTTCACTTCACCGAGATTCTCGAGACGCTTTTTCATACGGTCGCATTTCTCCTGAAGTTCTTCCACAGGTATTTCAGTAGTCCTGTCCTGATCCAAAATATCATCAAGGTTGATCCTGAATTCCACATGAAGGCGTTCTTTCATTCCCGCCAATTGCAGTTTCAGTTCGTTGAGACGGTCTTTGATTTCAGCCAACAGGTGCTCGATCATTTCTTTCTCTTTCACCTTATGACGCAATTCACTTTCCTTCTCACCCAAAATATTGCGGATATTATAATATGCCTGATCTGCTTCGTTCAGTACTTTCTCTTCTTCTTCTTTCTTACGGAGTAATTCAACCAATCCGTCGGAAGCCACTGTGAGGGCAGATTCACTTTCTGTGATTTGCTCAGCAGTTTGTTTCAGTTGAGAAGCATTCGTATCTATCTGCGCTTTCAATTCAACCAACTGGTTCGATTTGAATTCGCCTTCCTGAGTCAATGCACCGATCTTACTATGCTGACGAGTAACGAGGAGGTTGAACTCATTATAGCTGGCTTGAGCCTGACCATATTCTTCCTCCACTAATCTGTAATCAGTTTCAGAAGATGTGAGGCGCTCACGAAGTTCATTCAACTGGTTAACCCACTGCATCCATTCTTGTCTTGTACCTTCTACAGATGCGAGAGTTTCCTCTAGAATCAATTGTGTTTCCTGTAAACGATGCTCTGCTACATGCTGAGAACCGTGAAGGTTTTCAATCTTATTCTGTAATGAGAATACGAGATTAGTCAAACGGCTGATATCTTCCTGTGCTTGTTTGATCGCTTGTTCTTTCAACTGTTCGTTGAATCCGATCACTTCATTGTGCTTGGCTTGTATCTGGTGTTTGAGGTCAGCTACCACTGCTTCCTGTGCAATGATATCTTCCATCAGTTTCTCCAGGTTCTTAGCACGACCGATTTTCTTTCCTTCAAATAAACCTACGCTACCACCGGTAAGACTATATTTTCCTTTTACGTATTTACCGGTTTTTTCCAACACTACTGCGCCGTTGCTGTTGGCAAGCGCCTCTTCATTTTCAGCTATGAATACATTGCCGAGAAGATGTGTAGCCAGATGACGGTATTGACTATCCACTTCAATTACATCCATAGCAGGAATGGTGTTTCCTGGCTGGTGGAAATTGGAAGCTTCTGTACTGAATTTATCGAGAAGGAAGAAGTTGGCTTTTCCTTTCTTGTTCTCATCCAGTAAATGAACTGCCTGTAACCCTTCCTGCAGATTATTCACTACATAGTAGTTCAGGTAAGGTTCCAATACATTTTCAACCGCAGCCCTGTATTCTTCCTTCACATAAATGATATCGGAAAGAACGGGTGCTGTATGATTCCAGTTTGGATTCTTGTGGAGGAATTTCACACTCTCAGGATAACCTTCCATGGAATCAATCAAGCTCTTCAACAGATCATGTTCGTTACGACGGGCATCCAGTTTACGGTTACCATCGGCAAGATGCTGACGAAGACCTTCCATTTCAGACTGAGTCTGCAATATCTGTTCGCGAGTGCGCTCCTGATGTTCCTGTAATTGAACCAGGTCTGTCTTGCGACTTTCCAGCTCCTCTTCCCTCACATGCCTTTCCTCTTCCAATTGTTTCAATTGGCTGTTACGGCTTTCCTTCTCGTCTTCCAGTTGCTGGATAGTACGTTGAAGGTTGTTGATAGAAGTATCCGCCACAGCCACCTTCTTCTCTGCATCGAATTGATTGCGTTGCAGGTTGAGGTTTTCGCTGCGGAGGGTATCCACATGAGCTCTCTTCTCATCAAACACGCGACGCTTCTCTTCAACAGTCTAGCGGATATCTTCCAACTGCTGTTCGAGGGATTCGAGTTTTGTTTTCTCTTCTTCAATCTGGAGACGGGTAAATTGAATGCTTTCTTCCAGGCCATTCAATTGTCCTTCGCTCTTATTTAAAAAGTCCTGCAGACTTTCTTCTTTCTCTTTTAAGAAATTGAGGCGTTGGCCAGCAAGGTTCTTTTCATTTTCACGGGTGCGTAAGGTCTGCAACAGGTCATTGAATTCGTGTTGCATACTTTGCAAAGCCCTTTCTTTTTCAATAAAGCTGGCTTTCTCTTGCTCGAGGGCTGCTTCTTCAGTAGCCACTATTGCTTCGAGTTGGATCTTCTTATCGGTCTCTGCTTCTGTTTGTTGGTTCAGTTCTCTGTAAGTAAGATTGAATCCTTCCAGTGCTGCTTTTGCTAATTCGATACTGTATTCACGATATTCTTTTTTAATCTCGTAATACTTCTCAGCTTTCTTGGCCTGGTTTTCCAGACTTTTCAACTGGTTATTGATTTCAAAAAGCAAGTCTTCGATACGTGAAAGATCCTGCTCAGTGGCATCCAGTTTATTCTTAGCTTCTTTCTTTCTTGTTTTGTAGATGGTGATACCGGCAGCTTGCTCGAGCATGCGGCGACGGCTATTTTCTTTGTCCTTGATGATCTCATCCACCATACCCAATTCAATGATAGCATAGCTATCGGTGCTCACACCGGTATCCATGAAAAGGTTCTGGATATCTTTCAGGCGGCATTGAACATCGTTGAGGCGATATTCACTTTCTCCGCTTTTATAGAATTTTCGGGTAACAGTGATGGTATTGAATTCGGTTGGAAGGAGGTTCTTAGTATTTTCAAAAGTGAGGCTTACTTCGGCTAAACCTGATGCTGAACGGGTCTTCGATCCGTTGAATACCAGGCTCTCCAAATTTTCACTTCTGAGATGGCTAATCTTCTGTTCACCAATAACCCAACGGATGCTATCTATGATATTACTTTTACCACAGCCGTTAGGTCCGATAACGCCAGTTACGCCCTCGTCAAAATTCAAAACAGTTTTATCGGCAAAACTTTTAAACCCTTTGATTTCTAAACTCTTTAGTCGCACAATTCAATATTTTTAGGAAGTCGCAAATATAATCGAATGGGCATGTAAAATACCACCCTCAACGTTACGGGCTTTCATAATTATTCACTTCTTATACACAAAAAATCAGCCACGCCTTATTTGTGTATCGGTTGTGGAAAAAAACAGTTGTTTACCCACTTTTTGGGCACAATAAATTGGAATTATTTGCCTTCGTAAACCACCCCGGAGGTTGGGGTTTCATGTAATTCAAGCCGGGTCATTTTGGCCAATGAAGGTTTGAGTTGATCCCATATCCAAACTGCAATCAATTCGCAGGTAGGGTTTTCGAGCCCGGGTACTTCGTTCATGCATTTATGATCGAGCTGAGCCACCACGGGTTTTACTACAGCTTTAAGAACTGCG
>JBGAQE010000228.1:0-3752 GCA_044220885.1 Chitinophagaceae bacterium | reverse complement strand
AGAGGCACTTCAAATAAGACATAATATCCAATACACCGGCATCACTATCGGCATCCTGGTCTTATTCCTATTATTGGTTTCCTTTGGATTTCTGAAAGTTCCGATCGGATGGATACGAGCTCTCGGAGTTATATCTTTCATTTTCTTTTTCGAGTTCATCATCCTCATTGCAGATAATCAGATCCATCATTTCACCCATGGCGAACCCTGGAAAGTGCTGGCGATAAAAGTAGTCCTAATCGCCATCCTTCTACCCCTCACCATTTAGTAGAGAAGAGAGTGGTGCATATGATTACGGCGCATAGAATGAAACAGAGTGTAATTTGAAAATTTGGGAATTTGAAAATTTGAAAATCTTTTGCAAGCAACCTGACGATTAACAAAGATTCCATTTTATGAAACGTAATCAATTTTACAATTCAATAATTTCAAAACCCAGATTCTTATTATTTACTCACAAACTTTGACCTGGATTTTCAAATTTTCAAATTCCCAAATTTTCAAATTATCCACGGACTTCCCATCACATATTCCTCCTATACTGCCCCCCCACCTCATACAACGCATTTGTAATCTGACCTAATGAACAATATTTCACGGTTTCCATTAATTGAGCAAACAGATTACCGTTGTTGATGGCTACTTCTTTCAACTTCTTCAACTCATCGGCAGCACGGTTTTCATTTCGCTTCCAGAAAGCTTCCAGATTACTGATCTGCTGCTCTTTCTCTTCGGGTGTACTTCTGATTACTTCTCCGGGAATAACGGTAGGACTACCCTTCTTATTTAAAAATGTATTGACACCAATGATAGGTAATTCACCGGTATGTTTTTGGTGTTCGTAGAAGAGGCTTTCCTCTTGTATCTTATTGCGTTGATACATTCTTTCCATGGCACCTAATACTCCCCCTCTATCAGTAATACGATCGAACTCAGTCAATACTGCTTCTTCCACTAATGCGGTCAATTCTTCGATAGCGAAACTTCCCTGAGTGATATTTTCTGTCTTCGCTGTACCTAATTCTTTATTGATGATCATCTGGATGGCCATGGCACGTCGAACACTTTCTTCTGTTGGAGTAGTGATGGCTTCATCATAAGCATTTGTATGAAGGGAATTGCAATTATCATAGATAGCATACAAAGCCTGAAGCGTAGTGCGGATATCGTTGAAATCAATTTCCTGTGCATGTAAAGAGCGACCGGAAGTCTGGATATGATACTTCAACATCTGACTTCTCTTATTCGCCTTGTATTTGTACTTCATTGCCTTTGCCCAAATACGTCGTGCTACCCTTCCAATTACGCTATACTCCGGATCCATACCATTACTGAAGAAGAAAGAAAGGTTAGGTGCAAATTCATCGATATTCATTCCGCGGCTCAGGTAATATTCCACATAGGTGAATCCGTTAGCAAGCGTAAATGCCAATTGAGTTATTGGATTAGCCCCTGCTTCAGCAATATGATAGCCACTGATAGAAACGCTATAAAAATTACGAACCTTGTTCTCGATAAAATATTCCTGAACATCTCCCATCAATTTCAAGGCAAATTCAGTTGAGAAGATACAAGTGTTCTGCGCCTGATCTTCTTTCAATATATCCGCCTGAACGGTACCTCTTACGTTGGCCAATGCCGCTGCTTTTAATTGAGCATATACATCAGCAGGCAATACTTCCTCCCCACTAACCCCCAATAATTTCAATCCCAAACCATTATTCCCTTGCGGCAACTCACCAGGAAACGAAGTGTTATTGTATACAGGAACCTTTTGACTTTTGAATTTTAACTTTTGAATTTTCTCCACATCAGCCCACAAACCTTTCTCCGTAATATACTTCTCACATTGCTGATCGATTGCGGCATTCATAAAAAATGCTAACAGCATTGGAGCAGGACCATTAATCGTCATCGAAACGGAAGTACGTGGATCGCATAAATCAAAGCCTGAATATAATTTCTTGGCATCATCAACAGTGGCAATACTTACACCGCTATTACCGATCTTACCATATATGTCTGGTCGGTGACCAGGATCTTCTCCATATAAAGTAACACTATCAAAGGCTGTAGATAATCTTTTAGCTGGTTGATCTACTGAAACGTAGTGGAATCTTCTGTTGGTTCTTTCAGGATCGCCTTCACCGGCGAACATTCTTGTCGGATCTTCTCCTTCACGTTTCAACGGGAACACACCGGCAGTAAATGGAAAATGTCCCGGAATGTTTTCCTGTGCCTGCCATTTCAATATATCGCCCCAATCGGAATACTTTGGTAACACAACTTTGGGGATGCGTGTGCCACTGAGACTTTTTGAAGCCATCGGTTGACGAATCACTTTATCCCTTACCGTATATTCATAGAAATCCTTCTGATATTCGCTTACCTTACTTGCCCAGTTAGTGATCAACTTTCTTGATACTGGTGTTAATTGCTCTGTATAGAATTGAATCTGCTTTTCAATCACTTCAAGCAATTCAGGAGCCGCTTTGCCTTTTAGAGTTTTTAAAGCCCCATCTAATTGATATAATTTAGAAGCAAGTGCCGACTGGTCTTTTACTAATTGATCATAACTACGGTTCGCATCACTTATCTCACTTAAATACCTGACCCTGCTGGAAGGAATAATAGCTTGCGATACTTTTGCTGTTGCTGCAAACGCCATTGCTCCCCAATGTTCACCTGTCTTCTCTTCAATTTTCTTTAGCAATTCCAGGAAGAGGTGGTTCACCCCTTCATCATTGAACTTACTGGCAATGGTGCCGATGATGGGCATGGCATCATCCGATACAGTCCACAATCCATGATTCCTTTTATATTGTTTGCGCACATCAGCCAATGCATCCAATGCTCCAGCCTTATCAAATTTATTGATACATACTACATCGGCATAATCGAGCATATTGATCTTCTCCAATTGGGAAGCGGCACCATATTCGGGTGTCATCACATATAAACTCACATCACAGAAATCAAGTATGGAAGCATCGCTTTGTCCAACCCCTGCACTTTCCAGAATAATAAAATCGAATTCAGCTTCTTTGCAGATGTCGATAGCATCCTGTACAGAAGCACTCAATGCAGTATTGTCATCTCTTGTTGCCAAACTCCGCATATAAGCACGAGGATGTGAAATAGCGTTCATGCGTATGCGATCGCCCAACAATGCACCACCCGTTTTTTTCTTTGAAGGATCTACAGATATTACGGCAATCGTCTTATCAGTAAAATGTTGCAAGAATCGGCGAACTATTTCGTCGGTAACGGAAGATTTGCCGGCGCCGCCTGTGCCGGTGATGCCGAGGACTGGAATACCAGCCCCCTCCCGACCTCCCCCGGTGGGGGAGGAGTTGGGCAACACCAAACTTTTTTCTGTATCAGACCTGTCAGTAAGAGTTGCCAATTTTGTTGTTACATTCTTTATTACCTGATCAATATTCGCTAATATTTCATCATTCGAAAAACGTATGATTTCAAATCCAAAACTTTTTAATTCGATTTCTCTTTCTTTATCACTTACTATAATTTCAGGCAATTGATGATACAATCCATCTACTTCAATTATCAATCCTTTTGAAAGACAAACAAAATCAGCGATAAATCTCCCAATAATATGCTGCCTTCTAAACTTATATCCAATCTGCTTCCCTCTCAGATTTTGCCAAAGAACTGTTTCTGCTAATGTTGGTTCCGACCTATGATTCTTTGCGAATTCCTTAAGTTTCTCATATAATGATGGGTCAGCATTA
>JBGAQE010000227.1:0-3794 GCA_044220885.1 Chitinophagaceae bacterium | reverse complement strand
CTTGCCTCTTCCTCTTCGCCACCGGCAACACCTTCCCCGTCCTCAATACCAACTCACTATCATTCGATAAGGTGATAGAATGTAAATGCTGGATATTTATGAGATGAGTGCGGTGAACACGCAGGAAAGTAGATTGAGGGAGTCGCTGCTCTATCCAGGAAAGGACTTTTGAAACAACGAGACAGGTGCCGTCTTCAAAATAGATATGGCTGTAATTGCTGCTGGCCTTGATGTGGATGATCTGTTCTGTGCGGACCAGTCGCATGCCCCTGCCATATGGTAAAAGGACTAAAGACCCCGGTGATGAAGGTGTAACAATAGATTTTTTCAAGTGTCGGTTAGGTTTCCCCTTTAGCAGATACCAGGAATAAGGTGGCTTTGTATGGATAAAGGCCGCTGTAACAGCTACCCCTAAACTACAAGTACATACCGACATTTATACTTATATGAAACCGGAATTGACCAGTTGGGGCCTCTAATGGATGAAATAGCCCTTTTTCAGGATAAAGGCCCAGCACCAAACGGTCATATCGGCCATACCCATCTGAAAAGTACAAAAGACACCAAACCAGTATAGGCAAACGCTAAAAACAAGGCAGCTATAAAATAAACCGCCAATCGCCATCCCGATTCCCTTGGACGAATGATAGATAACAACCATCGATTAAGGAAATAAGCAGGAACAGCAGCAATTATAATGTAGAAGAAATAAACAACGGGATTAAGAAGTAGAAGATTCATATCAGTCACTATTCGGCTGCAAAAAGAAACTTGTACAGGAATATCAACATATACGACCCACCAATCAATATGGCGAGATTAATAACTATGAGCAACAGTGCATGTCCCAATACCCCACCCAACTTATTACTGGCCATAATCTTCCCATTCAACCAGCGATAACTGGCAACGCCACCTATGGCAACTAATGCCAGCACTATGACGAAGAGGATGAGTTTAAAGACGTCCATTGTAAAGACTGAGATACAAAACTGTGATTAATAACTGAGATTTATTTGATTTATGAGATTATCTGGGATTGATACTTTCCTACTAATTCCAATCTTTCATCAATAACTAGCCTCCTTGCTTACAACCCTACTTCAATTCTTCCTTACTACCCTACTACCCTACTTCCTAACTCCCCTACTTTCTTCCGGTCTTTCGGACTTTCGGACTTCCGGACTATTCCCCATTCTCAAATTCTCAAATTCTCAAATTTTCAAATTCCCTCAGTTCCCCACCATCTCCCTCGCATTCTCCAACGCCGCCGCCGTAGGCTTCTCCCCACTCAACATCTTCGCTATGGCAGTAATTCTTTCTTCCTGCGATAACTGACGGATATTTGTTTTGATGGCATCTCCCTTGATCTCTTTGTATACGAAGAAATGTGCATCGGCTTTTCCAGCTATTTGCGGCTGATGTGTTATGCTTATCAGTTGACGACGGTTGGCCAACTCTTTCATGATAATCCCTACCTGACGGGCGGCTTCGCCACTGATACCTGTGTCGATTTCGTCGAATATCAAAGTGGGTAAGTCGAGCGATTGCGCTACAAGCGATTTGATACATAACATCAACCGACTTAACTCTCCCCCACTGGCTACTTTTCGGATGGGTTCAAAACGATTGCTCTTATTGGCGTCAAAAAGAAATTCCACCTGATCTTTTCCATACAGATTTAATGGAACCTCTTCTACCTGTACCTGCAATCTTGCATTCGGCATTCCTACCTGATGCAATAAAGCATTCACCTTATCCTGCAATGGTTTTATCTGTTTCACCCTGCTGGCCGATATCTTACCCGCAAGTACAGCCGCATCTTTTGCCAACGCAGCCACTTCTTTTTCTCTTGCTGCAATCGACTCATCAATATTCAACACTGCCTGGAGCTTTTCTTCAAGAGTTCTGTAGATCGCCAATAAGTCAGACGTACTGCTAACGCCATGCTTTTTCTGTAATTTGTATCCAACCGCTATCCGCTCGCTAAGCTGTTCCATCTTGCGGGGATCAAATTGCATATGATCATTCACTACTTCAACATCACCCTGGATATCTTTCAATTCTATATGTACCGATTGTAAACGTTGTAATATTCCCGGAAGCGAAGCATGATAAGAACTGAATGGCTGCAGTACGCTCACCAATGTCTTTAACTGATTCACCAATGGTTTCTCCCCTTCTCCCAATTCCATGACCACCCTATCCAATGCTGCCTTTATTCCCTCTGAGTTACTTAGTAACTTTAGCTCCGCATCTGCATCTTCCAATTCATTCTCTTTGAAACCGGCTTCTTCCAGTTCATCAAAAAGGAATTTGTTATAGTCGTATTCTTTTGTAAACTGATTCTTTTGTTGCATCAATACTTCCAATGCCTGTTTGGCTTCCTGCCATTGCTGATATACCTGTTGGTATTGTTGTAATGCATTGGCGTTTGAAGCTAATGCATCTAACACTTCCCGCTGAAAACCAGATTCGCCTAATTCCAGTGTATCAAATTGACGATGCAGATCCACCAGCATGGCACTAAGTGTGCGCAGTTGCTCCAGATTGACAGGAGTATCGTTTACAAAGGCGCGTGATTTGCCATTAGTACCAATCTCTCTTCGTATTACCAGTTCATCTTCCTGATCCAGATCCTGCTCCTTCATGAAATTCTTTATCGACTTCCTTCCATCGGTAGCAAAACTGCCTTCCACCACGCATTTCTTCTCACGGTTCAGTAATACTGAGGTATCGGCCCTGTCGCCCAATATGAGGGAAAGGGCTCCCATCAAAATAGATTTACCAGCACCGGTTTCACCTGTGATAATATTAAGGTGACCGCTGAAATTGATTTCCAGCGAATCTATGATGGCATAATTCTGAATGTTGATCTTCTTTAGCATAAAATAAATAGCTGGCACAAATTAATTAATCCTTGTATTCCCTGCGCTGAAATTTGCCCACAACCTATTGTTCCTTACAACGGGCTAATCCGGCCTTGGCCTTTTGGTCTAAAGAATTCTTGTAGTCATGGTCTTTCATATCCAATACCTTTTGGTACCATATAATGGCAGTTGCCTTTTCTCCTTTAGATTCGAAGATATTTCCGATATGGAGGGCCGCTCTTGCAGCATAGTATTCTTTTCGTTTTTCCCCAAGCCTGATAGCTTGTTTATAAAAATCAACGGCATCATCTTTAAGGCCTATATCATCATAAATCCGGCCCGCCCTATAGCAGAATTCAACCCGGTCCTGGGGTTGCGGAAAACTCAGATAGGTTTTCCCATGTAACAAGCGCATGGCTTCTTTATAATAACCCCCGTCACTTAATAAGCGCGATTGCAATAAAACGGGATTTGGCCATAGGCCAGATTGTGCTTCTTTCAATGCTTGCTTATCGGCTTCAGTATCGCTTGATCCCTTTAAGGATATCTCCCTTCGGGCTTTATCGGCCTTCTCCTTTTGTCCTTCCAGATAATAGTGCCAGCTTATTTTCTGTAAAGCATCCTTCACATAAAATTTCCCCTTGAATTGGGCGATGAATCTTTCCAGAAAAACAACACCGGCCGGATCGAGGTGATTGGTTTTGGCATACCCCATTTCCAAATCCCAAACAGGTGTCTGGAAATAATAAGCAGCCATATTCCTTTCACTGATAATTTTTTCTGCTGTGGCCGACTGGTGGTTATTCAGATTAAGATTTGCAGCGAGATAGGCAAAAAGGTGGTTGTTAACAAGATCAAGTTGCTGTTCTTTTATAAAAGCAAAAACTCCTTCCTTATCATTCTCAATATAGAATTTAAGGTAAC
>JBGAQE010000226.1:0-3795 GCA_044220885.1 Chitinophagaceae bacterium | reverse complement strand
AACCCTGATTATCCAGTGCATCGGCCTGAGCATCCACATCACCTAACAATACACGCGCACTATATTCTTTTTGGTAGAAATTTGCGGCTTCCAGATAATTCGCCATCTTCTCATGACTTTTTCCGATCCACCGGTACAAATGAGCGGTCAGTATCCTTGCATCCAGCAACCTCAAATTTTCAATAAGGGCCGCGCCTTTTGAATACTGCTCTATCGCTTCTTTATATTTACTTTGATTATAAAAGGCATCTCCCACTCCCCAGTAGGCCCTTGCCACCAGATGCTTCTGATCGTCTGAAGTGTCTGTCTTTAACACCTTTAACCTGATATCCAAAACCTTTTCAAATGTATGTTGAGCATCAGCATACTGATACTGCCTTGAATAGATAGTTGCCAGATTATTGACACAATAACTAAGACCCTTTGCATCGGTACCTTTCTCAAAAAAAGGAATTGCTTTCTTATAGGTCTCAATCGCAAGTGAATCCTTTTTATCTTCATCCAGAATACGGGCCAGGTTGAAATAACTCCATCCCGTCATATCCGGGTCATTAAAAGGAACTACCACTTTTAATATTACATTACTCCATTTATAGGCTTCTGCATTCCTGTCTGATCCCGCCATTTTTTGTGCATCCGTGAGCCATTGAATAAATAATACGTCTTTAATGTCTTTTTTATAAGTATTTGTTATCGCAAATATCTCCTTATCAGATTTTGCAGCAAGCAAGGAATCCATCAATTCATTTGAGCCTACCGGACAATTATTCAACAACCAGGTAGCATAAGTTTCAGAAATCTTCCATACACCGCCCATGTATTTACCAGGATAAGTGCGAACAAATCCAAGGAAGGCCTTCAGATCAGCAGGTGTCGACTTTCCCATAGCTTGTTTCCAGTTGATCCCTTTAAAACGACCTCGTTGAATGAGTTCATTTGCCTGATAGGATGAATCGTCCTTTATCATATCATATATTTCGACAACCGCATCGAGCATTCGTTGATACACATCTTTTTCCAGTTGTGCAGAAGGGTAATACATCAGGGTTCTGGGATGCGCCAGAGATTCCCTGTAATTATCCAAAAAACGGATATTCATCAAAGACACTTCGAGGAAAACATCTTTGACAACCGTTTTCGGAAAACGGATAGGTACTGCCACCATATCTTCACTATAAACAGCAAAAAAACTATCTCTTGGGTTTATAACGTTTATCCGAACCTTAGAATGGTTAGGAGCTACTTCGAGTACTTTTGCAGTACCTAATACCCGGTTTGCCCTGTCTTCTCCTGCTTTTCTATGTTTACCATACACTTCCGCATCAGCCCCTTCGTATAATCCATCATTGCTGCCACCTTCAATTATTGCCAGATAAGTTCCATCTGCCTGACGTTGCACAGATTCTATAGTTTTACGAACCGAAATGGTCTCTTCCTCTTTAGCTTTTGGGTATTTAAACTTCAGTTTTTGGAATTGAGCAAGGGATTTGTAATAACAATCGTGAGCGTTACTGTACTGCAGCGTAGCCAAAAAAAGATCGCCTGCATTCCAATAACTTGATGCAATAAACAAGTCATCAGGACTTGGTAGTTTAGCTTCTTCAGCAGCAGCATTGGAATACCCTATTGCCGCGTCCCCGTATTTCTTTGCTAAAGAATCAGCCACTGCCTTTTTAGCCAGTTGCAGGGCAACAGGGCTTTTTTGGGCCAATAACGTATGGCTGCCAAATAATAACAGCAGACATAGTATTTGTTGTAAATATCGGGGTCTCATATGTTCAGGGTTGTGCATTCACCGGTTAAATTACTGTATTTAGGTGGGTCGCAGTGTACCCACCAGCACGGATATTACCCAAACGAAAATTACCGGCTTGTATTTCATCGGCTTTTTTTCGGACTTTAGAGCTTTCAAGCAGTTTCTTTATGAAAAGTACAAGTACAAAGGCCCTTCTGGAAGACTATAGATCGAGAATGCAGAAAATTGCCGACCTGAAATTCTCAAGTGCTGTATTACAGTGGGACCAGGAAACCTACCTGCCTCCAAAGGGAGCTGAATTCAGGGGGCAGCAGATAGCAACTTTAACAGAATTGGCGCATCAGTTTTTCACGGACAAAGAGCTGGGTTCATTATTGGAAGAAGTTGTCAATAGAAACGACCTCACTGTGGCTGAAAAAAGGAATTTTGAGCTTACCAGGGAAGATTTCATAAAGCAGCAAAAATTCACTCCGGCTTTCGTTCGCCGACTGTCGGAAGCTACCCATCGCTCCTTCCACAATTGGATAAAAGCCAGAAAGGAAAACAATTTCAGGTTTTTTGCTGATGATCTGGATACACTCGTAACCCTTAAAATAGAAGAGGCGGAATTGCTGGGTTATGAAGGTCATCCTTATAATGCGCTCCTTAACGATCACGACAAAGGAGCAACGGTCGACTTGCTTTCAAAAACGTTTACATCTATTAAGGAACCTCTTAAAGATTTATTGAAAAAGATTCAGCAAGCAGAGCCTATTAATGATTCCTTTCTAAAGCAAAACTATCCAAAAGATAACCAATGGCAATTTGGGTTACAGGTAATAAAGGATATGGGGTATGATATGGAAGCGGGCAGACAGGACATAGCCGAACACCCATTTACCATCAGCTTCAGCAGCAATGATGTTAGGGTAACTACCCGAATTGATGAAAACGATTTAAGCAATATGGTCTGGAGCTGTATTCATGAAGCCGGACATGCTCTCTATGAACAAGGATTACCAGCCGATCAATACGGACTTCCTTTAGGGGAAGCAGCTTCCTTCTCCATTCATGAATCACAATCCCGTTTATGGGAGAACCACGTAGGACGAAGTCTTTCATGGTGCAAATACTATCTTCCCATTTTACAGAAAGAATTCCCGAAGCAATTAGGAGCTGTTAGTCTGGAAGATTTTTACAGAGGAATCAATAAGGTTCATCCATCATTTATCAGGACCGAAGCTGATGAGTTAACGTATCACTTTCATGTTATGATTCGATATGAAATTGAAAAAGCCCTTCTTACAAAAGAGATAAAAGCGATTGATGTACCAGCTTATTGGAATGAAAAATACTTTGAATACATGAACATCTCTGTACCAGACGACAAAACAGGTTGTTTACAAGATGTACATTGGAGTCATGGCAGTTTCGGTTATTTCCCAACGTATAGTCTGGGTAGTTTTTATGCAGCGCAGTTTTACCGAAAAGCCATAATAGACCACCCATCGATAGACATGGAAATTAAAAATGGCCAATTTACAAGCTTATTGGGATGGTTGAAAAAGGAAGTGTTTCCCTTTGGCCGTCAATATTCCAGCGAGGAACTTTGTCTGAAAATCAGTGGAGAAGGACTAAATACGAGTTATTTTCTGGAATACTTACATACAAAATACCAAAGTATTTACCATTTGGATTGATGCTACCCTCCTTCAAAGGTAAATACAGGACCTTGATGTGAAAGGATAACAGGGATGAACAGGATATAGATGTTTCTTCGAAACATATTTGTCATAAACAGGATTTATAGGATGGAAAGGAAATACAGGATTAACAGCCAATACAGACTGGGATTGAAGGGATTTATTGGATTATCTGTGATTTGATTTTTATAAAACAGCCAATACAGGACCTTGATGTGGAAGGAGATTAGGATAGACACGATGGAATTCTGAATTACTTCATGTTCATCCCATTATCCTTTCCATCAAGGTCCTGTATTTAATTCCCTGTCGAAAACAGGTCTAAATCCCAGCTAATCCAATAAATCATATCAATCC
>JBGAQE010000225.1:0-5767 GCA_044220885.1 Chitinophagaceae bacterium | reverse complement strand
GTATCGGTCACACTGTTACAGCGGCCACCTTACGGGCTTTGATCATTTTCTCTACCCAGGTCAGCTTACCTTATTGAACCTTGTTCAGCTATTTTGGTGAGGATCTGCGCAGTTAACAACAGCGCTATCAGCCAATCCAACTTCTTTCAAATCGCTGATATTGTTGATCAGAACGTTCATGTATTTAACGGCAGATGGTACGATATGGCTGGTGGCCAGTTCTCCCATGATGCGAGCTTCAATCTGTACTTTCTTGATATATTTTTCCAACTCAATTTCGTGGCGGGCTTCCAATTCCACGTGAGTAAGTACGTTGTTTGCTTCGAAAAGGTGCTTAGCCTTATCAGTAACATATGCATCCAGAGCAAGAGGGGTAGTGCGTACGTTTGGCAAACCTCTTCTTTCAGCTTCCTGATGCCATTCGTCGCTATAACCATCTCCTTCGAAAAGAACTTTTTCGCTGGATACGATATACTCGCGGATAACATGCATGATGGCGATCTCTTTCTTCTCACCTTTTTCAATCAGGGCATCAACATCTTTCTTGAAAGTTTTTCAACGTTTCAGCCATGATAGTGTTCAGGGCAGTCATTGCATTAGCGCAGTTGGCTGCAGAACCTACGGCACGGAATTCGAATTTATTTCCTGTGAAAGCGAAAGGAGAAGTACGGTTACGATCGGTATTATCGAGTAACAGTTCAGGAATGCTGCGGTGAAGATCCAGTTTAAGGATGGCTTCATCCTGCTCATCGAACTTACCACCTACGCGCTGCTTAACATCATTCAATACTTTTAGTGAGGTATTGTCCAATGAATACTGAGATGATAGCAGGAAAAACTTCATTAGCACCCAAACGGTGGTCGTTACCTGCAGAAGCTATAGATGCACGTAAGATATCTGAATAGTCATGTACCGCTTTGATGGTGTTTACAAAGAAGGTAAGAACATCAGGTTGGTCTTTGGCGTTTTTAGGTGCCAGAAGGTTTACTCCTGTATCTGTTGCCATACTCCGGCATGCTTACCGCTACCATTGATACCAGCGAATGGTTTTGCATGAAGCAATACACGCAATTTGTGGCGACGGGCAACGCGATCCATAATGTCCATCAATAAAGTGTTGTGGTCAACAGCAACACTTACTTCTTCAACATATAGGGGCGCACTCAAACTGTGCAGGAGCCACCTCATTGTGACGGGTACGTAAAGGAATACCCAGTTTATAACTTTCAGTTTCGAAATCCCTCATGAAAGCGTAAGTACGCTCAGGAATAGATCCGAAATAATGGTCTTCCAATTGCTGACCTTTTGCAGGCGCATGTCCGAATACGGTACGTCCGCTCATTACCAGGTCAGGACGGGCATTGAAGAAAGCTTCGTCGATAACGAAGTATTCCTGCTCCATCCGAGAGTAGCGCTTACTGGCAACATTCTTATCGAAATAGTTACAAACCTCAACAGCTGATTACCCAATGATTCGAGCGATTTCAGCAATGGAGCTTTATAGTCGAGAGTTTCACCTGTATAAGAAACGAAGATGGTAGGGATACAAAGTGTTTTACCATGACCAATCTCCATGATGAAAGCCGGAGAAGATGGATCCCATGCTGTATAACCGCGGGCTTCAGGCAGTAGCGCGGATACCACCACTAGGAAAGAAGAAGCATCTGGCTCCTGCTGAATAAGAGCTGCGCCATCAAACTCCTCAATTCCAGTACCATCACTTTTAATGGTAAAGAAAGAGTCATGCTTTTCTGCACTGGTGCCTGTTAAAGGCTAAACCAGTGTGTGTAGTGAGTTACGCCTTTGCCTTCTGCCCACTGGCGGATACCGGCAGCAATCTGGTTGGCTACAGTACGGTCAATTTTCTTACCACCCCTGATAGAATGTACCAGGCTCTTGTAAGCCTCATCACTCAAAAATTCACGGGCTGTCTTAATTGTGAAAACGCTATCACCGAAAATTGCGGTGATCTTGGCTGAACCGGTTACTTCAACCTCCTTAACCTGTGTCGATAAATCGTTGATTGCTTTAAAACGTAAATTTTCCATTTTGTAAATTTTTTCATGGTGAAGCAAAGTGAATGGGAAAAATGTCCGCTTTTGGGAGAAAAATATCGAAATCTCAAGTCCAAAACCTCAAAATGTGGACAAAATGGGTGTATCGTTTTAGAAAATCTTCAAAAAACGTCGAAAAATGGCCAAAATGAAAATATGTATTATTTTTTTAATTTAATCAGTTTTTGCCATGAAATACCGGTTATAAAGGCCGCTATTACAAGGAACCATTCCCCTGGAATTTTATATCTGATTATAGCCCCTGGGAAAGGGATGGTGTAACCGATAAATATATATAGTGTGATAGCAAATATTATCGGATAGAATAAAAGAGGTCGGGAAAAATGTAAAGCCACTGAGCCTTCATTTTTCCAGAAACATAAAATGGCCAGTAAGAACAGTAATAGGATATCAACAGCTGCCCTCCTGCAATGCCCCTTTCCATTCCCACGCATAAGGCCTGAAAAAACTGCTATTGATAGCCTGTGGTAAACTTTCAGATAACTTCCAACAGTAGGCTGTAACCTATCCAGTTCGTACCTCGTATTGCCTTTAATCGCAGGAATGCCGCTTGTCTTTGAGAAACTATTCCAGGAAGGTTTTTCTCTGCTGAACCCAAATGCTCCCAAAAATTAAAATGACCGTTAATCCATATACAACAGCTACTAAAGGAAGTATTTTTTTTCTGAATCTTACCGTTATGAACCGGCAGGAGTAGAGGTAACAGTATTAATAAAAAAATCGTAGCTATGAACATATAGTTAAATAATTCAAATTCAAAATATAAAACCCTCTTTTGCCCTATTTCGAATACTTATTGATGAAATTAACTAATGGCAATACCAAGGAAAAAGCATGGGGTATCCCATCTAACACGTATTCCCGCTAAGCCAAAATAAGAGGGAGGGTACCAGAAAAATGGTGATGTAGGAAACCGTCTTTTTGGTTGGAAAGACATCTTTATAAGTCCCATAAAGCCATAGCATCGGCCAGAAACGCTGAAATTATAAAGAACGACGTATAATGAAGAAGGTGCCCCCGGTGATGAAATCGAATAAAGCGGAAATTGGTTTTGGTAAGTATCTTAATTCCAGTTTAAGAGATGAAATACCAACCCTCTTATTGATGATTTCTGCTGAGGATGGAGAGGATTAAGATAACTAAAGAACTAGTAGACATCATTTACCAGCTTTTGGTATTCTCTTCAACCAGACTATTGAAATACCAGGTGTCATCCTCTAGCATAATAGGTATAGAAAATATAACCATAAGCAACTTAGCAAAACCACCAAAGACCAAAAAGCTACTGCCACCTGTTGCCAAGGAAGAATCCAGGAACGCGATTTACTCCACTGCCAGCAGATCCAAATTCTAGACAGATATATAATATGGGAGTATACAAAAAATTTGACATAATGACAGTAACCACCCGTTTATCAGGTTACCCAAATGTAGAAGTTATTATTTTAAAATGCCAGTTTTGAACTTAGAGTTGTTCTTTCAGGATATAATTAAGAAGTACAGTGGCAACAAATCGGTTTATGAATCTGTGAATAGCGATAGTCTACAAAATACCACCTGTTGATGTAGTGCTCGCTCACCTCATTTAATATTGACATTGATGAACGTCCGCCCGCTTTTACCGTAAACTCATTTCACTAGTTTTATGAAATTATTTTCTGTGCGTCATTCCATTCAAGCGAATAATAATTTAATAAAGAGCCTTTTCTATGCTGCCATCTAACAATGAAGTATTCCTGAAAAGAATATGTAAAACATAATAAAGCAGGGTGCTTCACTGCTTTCTTTCTGGGTAAGGGCACTATCAAATTGTAGCCACTCCCTATAATATTTTTCAACAGCATTTGAAACGCCCTTTGAAACAGTATCTGCCTTAATAGCAGCCGGTGCTACCTGAAGCCATTTGTTCTTTCGGAGTAGTCTGTACTAGCGCTTGGTTTCTAAACGCCTTTCAGTTTTCCGATAGAACACCGCAATGTTTCCATACTGTTTACAAATGCACCCCAATATGATGTAAGAGGTATG
This sequence comes from Chitinophagaceae bacterium, assembly GCA_044220885.1. GTDB lineage: Bacteria > Bacteroidota > Bacteroidia > Chitinophagales > Chitinophagaceae > Endoryza. Next base: position 1,666 of record JBGAQE010000225.1, on the reverse strand, counting down.
ATCCATGTTAGAAACGACTTTAGGATTCATCTCAGTCTTTTACAATCGATAGAACAGAGGCACAGTTATGGAAAGAGTGGGTGGATTGTTCTGCCCATCAAGCGATATTACCCAGTCTGGATGTATCTTTTTCAGTAGCATCTCACATCTCATTCTGGATTGTTCTATGGTATAACTGGAGTTGGCTGCATTGAATACCCTTACTTTCCTATTGGGCATTTTTTCCTGCAACTGTTGCTGCAGATACCAGGAAATGGTTTCATAATAAGGATGGTCGGTTGTGCCTGTTATATCGAGCCACAATCCGTCATTATTAGAACCCATTCCTTCCATTGTGGACGCTCCCAATAACAATACCCAAAAATCGTTTGATTTTTTTTCGGGTATCATTACATCACCAGGAACAGATTTCATTCCCTCTTCATTATACTGAAACCGGTGTTGCTGATCAAGGTAAAATGGACGATTACGGAAAATGAGCAGGCTATCATCTTGCTGGATAGTGTTGCCTTGAATAAAAACCGTTGTCTTATAGTCCTTATTATTTACCCAGAAAATGATTCGGAATACAGCTTCAATTGCCAGTAGCACAAGAAAGCTGGCAATAATGCTATAGAGTATTTTTTTTGGTAATGGCCATTTACTCATGATGGAATTGCTATAGTAGGGAGCCTTTTCAAAGTTACCGCTGCCGCTTATATTGAACAAGCGCTCCTAATTAAGTATCAAATCTATACATTTGCATTTATACTATGTAATGCCCGAAAATTTATCTGCATATAACCGAATTGCTTTTGTTTCTAACAGCGCCTGGTCTGTCTATAATTTCAGGATAGAAGTGATTCGCCGGCTGCTGGAACAAGGCTTCGAAGTGGTGGTTATAGCACCTGATGATGAATTCTCCCAGTTATTGGTTTCTGAAGGATGCCGGTTCGTCCCCCTATCTTTTAATAATAAAGCAGAAAATCCTTTCCAGGATCTGGCATTCTATTCTAAACTCAAGAAATTATACCGGGAAATAAAGCCCGATTTCATTTTCCATTATGTGGCCAAGCCGAATATATATGGGTCATTGGCGGCATCAGCCTTAGGTATTCCATCCGTTGCTGTGATCACAGGATTGGGCTATGCATTTGCAAAAAAGAATTGGCTTTATTGGGTAGTGAAACAGTTGTATAAAAGGGCCTTGAAAAGAACCCGTGAAGTATGGTTCCTGAATAATGAAGATGCCCGGGTTTTCATCAATGAAAAGATTGTTGCCATCGAGAAAATGAAAGTACTGCCCGGCGAAGGTGTAGATACGCAGCATTTTGCTCCAATAGAACAAACCTCCGTAAAGAAAGAAAGGCCCTTCACCTTTTTAATGAGCGCCCGCTTACTGAAAAGCAAGGGTATCGGATTATATGCCGATGCGGCACGCATTCTCCGCAAAAAGAACTACGATGTCCGATTTCAGTTAATCGGTTTTTTTGAAAAGCACCACCCCGATTCTATTACCCAGGAAGATTTAAATCGTTGGGAAAAGGAGGGACTGGTTCAATACTGTGGATATTATCGTGATGTGAGGGAGTATCTGCAATCAGCCGATTGCTTCATTTTCCCTTCCTTCTATAATGAAGGAGTTCCCCGGAGCTTGATGGAAGCAGCAAGTATGGAATTGCCGATT
>JBGAQE010000029.1:0-37092 GCA_044220885.1 Chitinophagaceae bacterium | reverse complement strand
GGAATGGTATAGTGATGGTCTTTACCAGAGAGCATTTCATTATCGCGTCCATTAATAGAGAATTTGAAACTGATGGTAGCCGACTGAAACAAATTCGCCGGACTTTTATAATTACTCACCAGTTGCTTTGCAGATAAAGCCTTGGCTTCATTAGCTTCCTGGACTACTTTGTCGGGGAAGATGGTATAGGCTTTTGATTGGTAGATGGGTGTTTGGGCGGTCGTGATCATGGTGAGGAGGGTGGCGAGGGTAGATGCGGTTAACTTTTCATGGTGGGAGTGTGTAGGCAAAATTACGCCTATTCCGTTTGAAGGTTTTTCAGCAAAGACGCCAAGGTTTTTGGATTTTTTTTCGCAACGAATAGAGTATATACGCGGAGACGCAGTGACGCGGAGGAGAAACAGCCCTCGCGTCTCCGCGGTTAACTGTATTTTGTATTGGTATTGGTCGCGAAGCGACCCCTTGCCCAAAGCATACACAGAGAGCCAAACATAAGAAATCCTTCCCCTCTTGCGTGAAAATTCCCAAAGACCTGACCAGAATCAACCCCCCGTTTTCCCTTTTCCCTTAGGTTTGCAGAACAAAAATTACACTCATGAAAAAACTATTGGTAAGCTTTCTGCTGGCGCTGACCTTTTTGCGCAGCAGTGCAGACGAAGGCATGTGGTTGCCATTATTGCTTGGAGAGCAAGTGTATAACGACATGGTGAAACGCGGCCTCAAGCTCAGCAAAGAGCAACTCTACAGTATGAACAAAGCCTCCATCAAAGACGCCATCATCATATTCGGCGGCTTCTGCACCGGAGAAATTGTGAGCAACGAAGGATTGATATTCACCAACCACCACTGCGGATACGATGCCATCGCTTCCGCCAGCTCGGTGTTGAATAACTATCTGAAAGATGGATTCTATGCCAAGAGCAAATCGGAAGAGATACCATCTGCCGGACTATATGCCGAGTTCTTATTGAAGATAGAAGATGTTACGGCTGAAGTGGAAGCACAAGCCGGTACTTTAACAGGTACCGACAGAATCAATAAAGTGAATGAAGCGATTGCCGCTATCAATAAGAAATACTCAGACGATAGCAAACATATTATTGCGAGAGTAAGCAGTTTGTTCAAAGGCAATCAATTCCTCGTATTCGTTTATCAACGTTACAGTGATATCCGTTTAGCCGGAGCGCCTTCTGAAAGCGTTGGTAAGTTTGGTGGAGATACCGACAACTGGGAATGGCCCCGTCATACTGGCGACTTCTCCATTTTCAGGGTATATATGAGCAAGGATGGACAGCCTGCTAATTATTCTCCAGAGAACGTGCCATTGAAACCAAAATATTTCCTGCCTGTATCTATCAAAGGATTCAAGGATGGTGATTATGCTATGATCTATGGATATCCTGGCAGCACCAACCGTTATGAAACCTCTTATGGTGTAAAACAAAAAGTGGATACTGATAATCCAACGCTGGTGAAACTGCGCGACATGCGTTTGAAATTCATGTTTGAGGAAATGAAAAAAGATCCGGGTGTGAAATTGCAGTTAGCCAGCAGTTATGCCAGCATCGCCAACTATTGGAAATTCTTTGATGGCGAAAGCAAGCAATTGGTTCGTTATAAGATCTTCGACCAGAAAAAAACGGCCGAAACCAGCTTCCAGCAATGGGCGAATGGAAAACCTGAATTTGAAAGCCTGTTCAAGGATTGGGAAAAAGCCTATGCCCAATGGCAGCCTTATTCCAAACATCGTGTATATATCAACGAGGGAATTATGGGTTCTCCCCTTCTGGCTTATGCAGCCAGTTTGCAATCGCTGGAAAATGCCATGGTGAAAAGTGGTAATTCAGGCGATATCAATAAGGCATTGGCAGGTGCGAGTGAAGCAAGAGCTGGATTCCTGAAAAACTTTAATAAGATATCTGACCAGAATATCATTGGACAGGTATTGCAGATGTATTATAATGATGTTGACAAGAACCAGCATCCTATCGGCTTCTTTGAGAATATAAAAGCAACAACAGGCGACCTGAGGGAAGATGGTACTTATAAGAAATTTGCAGCAGCCCTCGTATCTGGCACTATGATATTGGACGATGCAAAATGGAAAGCATTCACTGAACATCCCGATGCAGTAACCTTACAGAAAGATCCTGCTTTTGCAACAGCTTCCGCTTTCTTAAAGAACTGGACGGGTAAATATGTTACACAGTTCCAGCAGTTCTCTTCGAAGAATGCAGAATTGGGTCGTCTATACTTAAAAGGCATCATGCAAAAAGATCCGGTGAAAGCCAAGAAGATGTATCCCGATGCTACATTCACAATGCGCGTAAGCTTTGGTAATGTAAAGAGCTATCAGCCACGCGATGCGGTGAAATATGATTATGTGACTACCATGAGTGGTATACTTGAAAAATATGTTCCCGGCGATTATGAGTTCGACTTACCCCAAAATGTACTCGAAACAGCCCGCAAAAAAGACTTCGGTCAGTATATGGACCCTATCAAGAAAGACCTGGTGGTTGGGTTCATCACTACCAATGATATCACAGGCGGTAACTCAGGTTCACCCGTTCTTGATGCTAATGGTAACCTTATAGGGCTTTGTTTCGATGGCAACTATGAAGCCATTGGACATAAGATTGCATTTGACAAAGACCTGAACAGAACTATCTGTCTGGACGTGCGCTACTTATTGTGGTGTATTGACAAAGTAGGCGGAGCCTCTAACCTTATAAAAGAGCTGAAGCTGGTTAAATAACGTAAATAGCTGCTCTAAAATAAAAATGTCGTCTAGTGGTAGACGACATTTTTATTTTTAAGGAATAGTTGTATATTGATTTCCTAATAAATATTAATATGTCAGAAACAGTTGATTTATTGCAAGACGTAGAACAGGAAATCTATCTTGAACCTGCCAGTGTAGGACAGCGATTCCTGAATTTCCTAATTGATCTTTTTTGTATTTTTTATAATAATTTTTTTATTTGGATTTTTAGGCGGAATTATCTGGGGAGAGTCCTTTGTATATGCACTGGAATCTATGAATCCTATTCTTGACCGTATCTTAACTAGTCTTGCATTTGCATTGTACATTTCCGTTGTCGAGGGTCTTACCAAGGGCAGAACACTTGGAAAGTTTATCACAAAAACGAAAGCAGTTACTACATATAATGAACCTACTACCTGGGCTAATAGTTTTGGAAGGGGGCTTTTCAAGAATTGTTCCGTTTGAAGCTTTGAGTGCTTTTGGGGGTAATCCATGGCATGATAAGTGGACGGATACGAAGGTGGTGAAGGTGAGCTACAAGCCAGCCCTCTCCCGACCTCCCCCGGTGGGGGAGGAGAAAGGCAGCAGCGTGATTATTTGTACCTGCCAATCATTCAAAAACCAAAAAACATCCTTTCTGCATACCCAAATATAATATAGGGTATTAGTTGAAATATTTTTTTCACCGCAGAGAACAAGAGCAATACAAGAGGTCGGCAGTTATGCAAGCTATTAATTATTCTTTCGAATGACTCTGCGAAAACTCTTGTATTGCTCTTGTTCTCTGCGGTAAATTGTATTTTTCCCGATTAGATATATCTCACCGTTAGTTATTCTCATACCCAGAGAGTCACCCACCGGGGAAATAAAGCTTTGCCCCTTTGCGTGAAAAAAATCACTCACCATCTTTCCACCTCCACAAATGCATACACGCATACGTCCTGTACGGGCTCCATTTTTTTGAAACACGCAGCATATCCTCTTTGAATTTTTTCTTATCCTCCCTGCTTAACTTATAGATACCGATCATGGCGTTCTGGATGCCGAGGTCATCGATGGCAAAAACATCTTCTCTTCCTAATGCGAACATGAGCAACATTTCAACCGTCCAGCGGCCAACGCCTTTTATTGGAGTGAGATAGGCGATCACTTCTTCATTATCCATCTTCGCCAGTTTCTTAGCATCCATTCCATACTCGATTTCAAATTTGGCAACATTATGAACGTACTGGCATTTTGCATTGGAGAGTCCGATGCTTCGCAAAGTGGTGAGAGGTGTATCTACTATTTGTTGTGCGGTAGGTTCCTTTCCTCCGAATAAATCAAGAAAGCGTTGATAGATAACAGCGGCAACTTTTGTAGATAATTGTTGACTCATGATAGAGCCACAGAGATAGAGCGCTATATTCTTTCTGATTCTGATGGATAAATCTTCCTGCGCTTCCACTACTTTCTTCAATCGCTTATCCTTGCTAAGATGTAATTTATATTCTGCCGCCATAGTTTTACTTATAGTCAGTAAAAATAGGCGTAATTGGGAGAATGAAAAAGAGAATAGAAATTGAAAGATTATGCTTCTGCCCAGGATCTGAAATCGGCTACGCGCTCGCGGCTCACTACCATTTCTTCTTTGGCATTCACTCCCTTCACTGTTAATTTCAACCGGCTGTTGAAATATGGTTTCACCTGTTCAATAGCAGAAACCTTGATGATGAATTTTCTATTCAGCCTGAAGAAATCTTTTGGATCGAGAATGGATTCTAATTTATCAAGCGTATAATCGATGAGATAACGGTTGCCGGTATTATCAACCAGGTACACCACTTTATTATCTGCCTGGAAATAGGCTACATCACGGATATCAACGAAGAAGAGCCGTTGTCCTACCCTTGCCAGAAACCGTGATTTATAATTAGAAGAAGTATTTGATATTGTTGGCAACACTTTTGAATAATCCACCGCCTTAAACGTATCGGTGATAGCGCGGAATTTGGCAATCGCTTTTTGTAATGATTCGAGAGAAATAGGCTTGAGAATATAATCGATGCTGAAAAGCCGGAAAGCTTCAATAGCGTACTGATCAAATGCTGTGATGAATATAACAGGGCCCTTATAAGAGATACGATTGAATATCTCAAAGCTATGTCCATCTGAAAGCTGAATATCGAGTAAAAGTAAATCTGGTGGAGGGGCTTGTGTGAGATACTCGACTGATTCCTCTATACTTTCCAGCATAGCCACTACTTTAATCGAAGGATCAGCTTGTTTGAGTAATAGCTGCAATCGTTGTGCAGCCAGTATCTCATCTTCAATGATAACTACCCTCATAAGATTCAGTTTAATTGCAAAAGCGGGAGCACCACTTCGAAATGTTCGGTGCCCGTATTCACTTTAACAGATTTTCCGCTCACGAGTTCATATCTTTTTGAAATATTTTGAAGACCGATCAAAGTGGAGTTTTCAGATGTCTGCCGTGGCTGGTAGTTATTCTTGACAACTATTGTCTGGTTCCCATTAACATACATTTCAATATGTAATGGCCTCACTCTCGAAACAATATTATGTTTGATGGCATTCTCCACCAGCATCTGAAGAGCTACCGGAATGATATAATAATTTTTGTACATATCCGGTACATTGATGGAGACCTTGAGTCCTTCAGGAAATCTCTTCTGCAAAAGGAAGATATAAGGCTGTATGAATTCGAGTTCCGATTGAATGGTCACTAATTCCTTCTCGCTATTATTCAGGATATAGCGATACACTTTTGAGAATTCCTCAATGTATTTATTCGCTTCGGGGTTATCCTTCACCACCATGCCCGACAAAACATTCAAACTGTTAAAAAGGAAATGGGGGTTTACCTGGCTTTTTATCAATTGTAGTTGTGAGATGGCTCCTGATCTTTTAAGCTCTTCCGCTTCGCGAAGCTTTTTCTTGTATTCATCAAAGAAAAGGAAGATGGCGTTTAACAAATGAAAGAAGAGGTTTATGAGACCCGCATAAATCACATTCAGCTTTAAGGGTTCGAGGTTTCTTTCTAATGGATAATGATATATCAAGGAGCCGATGCTGAGCACAACAGCTGTAGCCACCATAATTGAAATTACATTGCCCGCAATAAAGAACACTCCTAAAAACCGCAGGGGACCATTCCCATTATATAATCTTTTCTTTAAGATAGGCTCTGCAATTCGATTGCCTTCCCAGATAAGAAAGGTGATCAGGAAAATGGTGAGGAAAGCAAAATACCAATCGATCTGGATATTGAAATAGAGGTATACTTCGCATATCACCGTATTCAGGAAGCTGAAAAGTGATAAGGCGAGTATGAAGAGATATCGGTATCGGTGGGGAAACATGTTCATTTAACAAAAGAATCAACCCCTGGTTTAATCAGGGGTTGATCGATTTTCAGGTTTTTCAAAATCAAGGTATTAATACCCTGTCAATCACATGGATAACACCATTCTTCGTCATGATGTTAGCTGCGGTGATATTGGAAGCGTTACCAGAATTCCCGTTCCCGGTAACCTTGGCTCCACCAGTGAGGGACACAGTCAAAGTACCTCCCTGTAAGGTTGCTGGCTTAGCGCCTTCAGTAAGATCAGAGGAAAACACCCTTGCTGCAATAACATGGTATTTAAGTACAGCAATTAATGTTGCTTTCGGTATCTGGTCAATGGATGATACTCCAAGAGCTGTCAATAAATTAGTGAAGGCCTGGTTGGTTGGCGCGAACACAGTCAACCCTTTTGTATTTGACAATGCTGTCAACAAGTCTTCACTACCCACACCTGTGCTTGCGAGAGTAACCGCTTTTGCCAATGAGTCGAATTTGGCAGCGATAGCTGTTTGAACGATATTACCACTTGGTGGAATCAATACTGTTCCGATAACATGAGCCACCCCATTGGTAGCGTTCACATCGGCGATATCTACTTTCACACCATTGATAAATACGTTTGATCCAATCTTTCTCACATAAAGTGAATCACCGGCTGCATTGCTGCTTAACAAACCAGTTAAGGTAGTTGGTATTCCACTTGCGGTTGCCTTTGTATTACTCAACACATGATATAATAAGGTATTCTTCAAATCAGCAGGTGCTGCAGTCAATGCAGAAAATGCAGCATTGGTTGGAGCGGAAGAATACAGTAGAAAGTCCTGTTCCCTGTAAAGTAGCGTGGTTAAGCCGGCAGATTGCACGGAACTAACAAGACTGGTCAATCCGTTGTCGGTTGCCACTTTTACAATATCATTTGGAACTACTGGTTCATCATCTTTCTTGCAAGATGCCAGTACAACTACGGCACTCATCGCCAGTGCCAACCCCTTCAGGGTACCGTTCATTTTGTTTTTCATAATAATAAGTTTGTTTAATCCTATAACATCAAGGCGAAACCACTAGTAGTCTATAGCCGACGAACCATGCAGTTGAGCCTGATGAACTGTCGTTATTTGGGAGTGAATTGTGTTTAACGTTTTTACAACAAATACCATTTTATGGTAATAAGACCTGATCTATAACATGAACTACACCATTAGTAGCCAGTATATCAGTAATAATGATATTGGAAGCGGTAGCATTTGTCTTACCCTTCACTTTTGGTGATCCGGTAAGAGTGATTCGCAGGGTTCCACCATTTACTGTAGGCACATCACTGTTATTCACCAGATCGGAAGAGAATACCCTGGCTCCAATTACATGGTAAGTGAGTATGGGAGTCAATGCATCAGCTGGAGTTGCATTGATGGCATCGATGGTAGCGAAACCTGCATTCTTAAATGCCTGGTTTGTTGGAGCGAATACGGTAAATGGACCAGCACTGCTGAGTACTGCTGCAACATTAGTTGTACCCTGACTAGCTCTTAAAACTGCAGCTACCAGATAGGTTAGATTCGGATTTCCCTGAGCGGTTTGAACAATGGTGCCTACTGAAGCTTGCAACACCCTGTTCACCACATGAATAACACCATTGGTACAATCCAGATCTTTTTGGATCACTGAAATTCCATTTACAAATACTTTTCCGGCATTGGTACGGGTTACAAAAACGGGCTTTGCAGCTACTGTATTTACTTCTGTATTGGCAGCTAAGGGAATAGCATTTGATTTTACTTCTGAACCTAATGCATGATACAACAAGATGGCTTTTAATGTTGCTTCAGGTACATCGGCAATGTCTTTTGGCGTCTTGAACCCTGCTGCTTTAAATGCATCATCGGTTGGAGCAAACAGAGTCAACTGCTTTCTTATCATTTAATGTCTGGATAAGTTGCCTTGGCCACCGCCACCGTTAAAAAAGTAAACCTGCCATCAGAGGCGATGGTTTGGTAAATCGTCTTAGGTCCCTCACCTCCTGGTAAAGGCGGCATTTTTTCGCAGGCTACAAAAAGAAGTAAGAAGATGGGAAACAGTATCCATTTCCCTTTTAGTTGGATGTGTTTATTCATAACAGTTTATTTTCTATATATTCTAAACAAAGGGCTTTGATTTCAAAAACCGATGAACTGTCGGTAATTCCGATGTATTGTAAAAAGAAAAGGGCGAATGGTTTTAATCATACCATTCGCTCTTATAAAATTTCATTGCAATACTGTTTTTCATAATAGAATCTGTCCGTCTATGGATTTCTTCCTCTTTTACATCTTATTTCTGCACCAGCAATGAATCCTATTTATATTATACTAACCGGAATACTGCTGTCTGTTTCAATGTATTCGAAAGGACAGGCAAAAAAATTCAATGCCAGTGGAATAGAGATACAGATTTCCGCTAAGGATAGTTCTTTGAACGATATTTTCTGCGCTGTTGGCGAAATGCCAGAATTTCCAGGTGGCATGCAGAAATTAATTGCATTTGCAAAAAGCCACATGAAGTATCCCGAAACAGCAATTAATGATAATGTTCAGGGGACTGTACTACTCAAGTTCGTGATAGATAAAAAAGGTTTTGTTACAGAAAGAAAAATAATAAAAGGTGTTCGACCTGACCTAAATAGAACTTGCTTAGCAATGCTATCACAAATGCCAAGATGGAAAGCCGGACGACTGAATGGAAAACCCATTGAAACATATGAACGATGGAAAATAATATTTATCCTTACAGAAAGGTAAAACTCATCCCTCCATCCTTCTCATCTTTCAATGCAATGCCTAATTCCTGCAACTGGTTTCTTATCTTATCTGAAGTAGCATAATCCTTTCTTGATTTTGCTTCCTTCCTGATTTCAATAAGCAATTCCATTACACCGGTAAGTTTGTTATCGTTTGATTCAGCTTCGGCTTTAAAACCAAAGATGTTTTCCAGATATACTTTAAACCGTTGTTGCAGATGCCTTATCATTTTTCCTCCCAATGCTGTGGCAGGGATATGCTTGTCTTTGATGGAATTAATCACAGGCACCAATTCAAACATATTAGCCATCACTTTCGCCGTGCTGAGGTCATCGTCCATAAATTCATCCCATGCAGATTCCAGCTTCGTTACTTTTGCTACCAATTCCGCATCGGCTCCTGTTTCTGCAACAGACGTCGTATCCAGTTTCAGCAGGTTTTCATATGCTTCCCATAATCTTCTAAAACCTCTGTCTGCCGCCATCAATGCTTCATTGCTGAAATCGAGAGTGCTGCGGTAATGTGTCTGCAAAATGAAAAAGCGTATAGTCATTGGTGAGAAAGCCTGCTGCAATAATGGATGCTGGCCACTGAACAATTCAGTCAGCTTTATCACATTATTATAGCTCTTCCCCATTTTACGACCATTGATGGTGATCATATTGTTATGGACCCAGTAACGAACCGGCATCACCCCATGATGGCAGATGCAACTTTGTGCAATCTCGCTTTCATGATGCGGAAACAACAAATCCATTCCACCTCCATGTATATCGAATTGTTCTCCGAGATATTTACTCGCCATGGCGGAGCACTCGATATGCCAACCAGGAAATCCTACACCCCAGGGACTGCTCCAGCGCATGATATGTTCTGGTGCAGCCGATTTCCATAAAGCGAAGTCCTGCTTATTTCTTTTTTCATCCTGTCCTTCCAAATCGCGTGTGGTTTCCAAAAGATCTTCAACAATTCGTCCGCTCAATTTGCCATATGGATATTTCTGCGAATACTTCATTACATCAAAGTATACAGAGCCATTCACTTCGTAGGCATAGCCTTCTTCAATCAGTTGCTTTATCATATCGATCTGCTCCACGATATGTCCGGTAGCAGTTGGTTCGATAGTAGGTGGCAGGTTATTGAACTGCGCCATCGCCCAATGATAGAGATTGGTATACTTCTGTACCAGCTCCATGGGTTCTAATTTTTCCAGTAAGGCTTTTTTGGAGATCTTATCTTCTGCATCACGTCCTTCTTCTTCAAAATGTCCGGCGTCTGTAATATTCCGAACATATCTCACTTTATAACCGAGATGCTGGAGATAACGGAACAATACATCGAAGGTTATATAAGGACGTGCATGTCCCAGATGACTTTCACCACTTACTGTAGGTCCGCACACATACATGCCCACATGGCCGGGAGTGATCGGTTCAAAAACTTCTTTCTGACGGGTGAGAGAGTTATAGACTTTTAAGGAACCCATGTTTATTATTTTGTATCCTCTTCACAAACAAGAACCGTTTAGGTGCTTTTTATGAAGGGCTATTGATTCTGACTATACTGATTTATGAAAAAGCAAAAATAGATTTATCCCTCCAGAATGGGACAACAACAGGAACAGCAGGTATGTGAGAAGACGAACATGTAGCAAATATATATAATTCATCCCAATCAGGGAAACTGGAGGTCGGCCATAATGGGGAAGTGGTCGGAATATGGCAGGACCGTCTTGGAATATTGCAACACCTAAAGCCGGGCATTGGACATAATATAGTCGATGCGAAGGGTCGGCGATATCTTGTTATAGGTTCAGCCAAATTTGGCCCCCTTTTCGAGAAAAGCATCCTGTCTGGGACCTTTTATGGTAAAATAGGTGAAGGAATTGGGCACATCATTAAAGTCGCCGCAAATAATTTCGGGATAAGGCTTTATCCAACTCTCTCTATCCATCTGTGCTTTGTTCCTGCGGTATTTATACGTTCTTAGGATTTCTCAATATCGATTTTGAACTGCATACCATACTATCATCAACATTCCGGATAACCTCGATATTCTTATAATCATCATCCTTCAGGAGTATGGATTGAAGATGCGTTGTAAAAACACGGATGGTATCCTGTCCCAGATTCAGGTCAACAGCTATCAAACTTTCAAAGGCTTTGTCTTTGTTCCCCATTATACTGTAACCGGAATGTTTTTACAATGGGATATTTTGAGAAGATGGCTGTCCCTGCCAAGTAGGTTCCTTTCTTTAATATATAATCATACAATAATATAAGGTAGCCCATGGCTGAAAATTCCTTTTCATTTAACATAGGCGTCGTCTTTTTATATTCGATTCAGATATTCTGAAAGCAAAGTACATCGGCACGTTGCGGAAAAAGGCGATGTATTCAATCTCTCCTTTTCTTCTCACGACCTGGTTTCTTATCAAGTTACGTTGGTTATCGAACCAGGAAACATTCCAGCTTAATATCCTCAGCGAATTAGGAGCTTTCTCTTTATTAAAACTGGCGGAAAAATGAACTCCTATAAGGGCTCTGATATTAGAATAGCCGAGCAGTAAGGCTACAAAAGGAAGTATGGCCCAGCGCGATTTGAATATCAACCAGAAAAGCAAACAACAGATAACAGCTAGTAAAATGAAGGGGAATCCTAATCCTAAAACAGCGACCCACCACCATTCTTGTGGATTGAGCCAGATATTACAGCAGGCCAATAAGAATACTACCACCAGCAAAATGCTAATGCCAATAAATATCCTTTTGGTGAAACTTCGAACGAATGTTGGCATGGTATGGCAGTAATCGTCTGTTCAACGAAGTAAAAATCAGTTGCTATCATCTTCGGCGGCCCGCTTCAATATCTGCTTCTCTTCATCAGTAAGCTTATTGTAGCCTTGCTCCCCGATCTTATCGAGAATAGCATCAATTCGTTTTTGTGTGAGGTTGGGCACTTTCTTATATGGAGTGGTTCCATTGGTATTATAATGGAAAGTCTTGCGGGGAGATTCTTCATTTACATTCGGTCTGAATAAATTATTCACCCAATCGAAGAAACGATTCATTCCATCTGTCCAGTCATTGCCTTTGCGTTTTTGCCACATATAAGCTATTCCGAACAAAGCCCCACCAATATGCGAAATATGTCCGCCAGCATTACTGAAATTGGCGATACCCGCCAGATCTATGAGCACATAAATAACAGTAATGACCCAGAGAGGTATTCCACCCAATATCATTGGGAAGAAACGATAGTTGGGTGCCAGCATCGTGGCCGCCCAGGCAATAGCCATCACTCCGGCTGAAGCCCCTTCCAGTGTTCCACTGGCAACAATGCTTTTTAATCCGGGGAATATATTCACACAGGCAAAGAAGAAAGCACCACCAATCAATCCACCATAAATGAAAAGGGGAATGATGGGTCGGCTGCCAATCAAATCCTGCAGGATGAAACCGAACATCCATAACCAGATCAGGTTCCCGATCATATGGAACACGCCATCGTGCATGAACATATAAGTGAAAATCGTCCAAGGACGGGTCTAAATCTGACCAGTTAACGGAAGGATGAACCAGTTGAAGATTCCGTTATAGTAAGAGGCATTTGCTTCAGAGGTATTTTCATTTGTCAGTGAATAAGACAAATGAAGGAAGGTGAAGATGCAGAATACAATAGCCAGGATAGCCAGTAACAGCACCAGGGAATTGCCGGATTGTCCTAGCCAGGTCTTTTTCACAGATCGATCTTGCATGCTGTTTCAGAATATTTGCGTGAATTTACGAAACCCCTTTCAGAACAGGTTAAAACCGAAGGGTTGTATCCATAAAAATTAACAGTAAAAGGCAACAAAAAGTTGTGCGCGCCTAGAAAAACCGGCCTTTCTCTCATGCAGAAATATACAATGGGAAACCCCTAGTGCTTCCTCCCAAATGAATACATGTCAACCTTGGTCCATAGGGTTATTCTGTATAGCCATCGACAGTTCCAATCCTGAATAGATCAGGGCGAACCATTTCATTTTTATGGGGAAGAATAAATTGAAATAGATGATATCGTTCGGGAAAAGGAAGGCGGCCGCGGCTATTAATCCAAATATGGCACCACTGGCTCCTACTGCTGTACCGCTTGTTACATATCCTTTATATTGAAGAAGGGCTTCTGCCGCATATGGTGCTACTGCATTATCGGAAGGGTTTGCCATCCATGTCTGATAGATCTTCTCAAAAGGTGGTGAATCGAATAACTGAAGGTTATACTTATTATATACTTCTGAATATAAACTAAAGCTATGTCCATCATAATGCAGTTCAGTTCAGCAAATATTGGATAAATCTCGACACCATAAGCCAGACACTGATTAGTGTAGCTCCAACACCACATATAGATAGAATTTCAAAAATCGAGGCGCTCCCCATACTAATTCCAGCTTTGTTCCGAAAAGATAGAGACCGAGCATATTTCCAAAAAGATGTCCCCATGAACCATGCATGAAAACAGCGGTGAGGAACTGATGCGGCCTGAACTTATCAGAAAGTACATGGTGTTGAGCGAACCAGTCATCCATTGGAACATTGCCATTCTTCGACAGAATCAGCTGTGCGAGGAAGAACAATACGTTTCCGATGATCAGATTCTTAACAACAGGCGTCAATGGCAAAAAGGAAGAAGAACGATACACACTTATAAATTTATGGAAAACAAATATCGGAAGCTTTCCGCTATCCGTTGCTTATGCTTTTCTTAAAACCAGTTTGGCAACATTTTCAATATGCAGTGTATGCGGGAACATATCGACAGGTTGCAGGGCCACTACATCATATTTCTCCCCCAACAGGTTCAGATCCCTTGCCTGTGTAGCGGGATTACAGCTTACATACACAACGGTTGGCGCTTCCATAGCCAGTATCTTCAGCACCAGCTTTTCATGCATTCCCGCTCTGGGAGGGTCGGTAATGATCACATCCGGTTTGCCATGCGTTTCAAAAAACGCATCATCGCAAACATCAATAACATCACCTGCAAAAAAAGAAGTATGTGTTAATCCGTTTATCTCTGCATTCTCTTTTGCATCTTCAATAGCTTCACTCACCGTTTCCACTCCTATAATTTTCTTTGCGCCACCGCTTACGAAAATTCCGATACTGCCTGTTCCGCAATACAAGTCGTACACAATTTCATTACCGGTCAGTCCTGCCATATCTCTTGTAATCCGGTACAGGTTCTCTGCCTGCGCCGTATTTGTCTGGAAAAATGATTTCGGACCGATCTTGAACTTGAAATTCTCAAGCGTCTCTGTCGCATAGGGTTTTCCGTGATATAATATCGGTGTCAGATCATAAAGGCTATCATTGAATTTCACATTGACCGTATAATAAAGGCTGGTGATTTCCGGGAACTTCTCTACCAGATGATCGAGCAACAGACTTCTCTTCTCTTCATCGGTAGCAAATACCACATTCACCATCAGTTCACCACTACGACAAAGACGCAACTGTACATTCCGCATGAAACCGGTATGCATTCGTATATCATAGAATCCCCAATCCTGCGATAAGGCGAAATCTTTTATTGCCAGTCTTATTGCATTTGTAGGTTCAGCTTGTAAATGACAGGCATTGATATTAACCACTTTGTCGAAGAAGCCTCTTGCGTGAAATCCGGCAACATTGGCAAAAGCTGAATTCTCAGGGTCTTTTATCTCTTCCGGCGTCAGGAATCTTTTATTCCCGAAAGTGTATTCCATTTTATTCCTGTAATACCGTTGTTCAGCGGCACCAATAATGGGTGCGACTGCAGGCATTGGAACTTTTCCGATACGTTTCAATGTCTCTTCCACCTGGTGTTGTTTGTAGAAGAGTTGTTTTTCATAAGGAAGCATCTGCCACTGGCAGCCACCGCAAACACCGAAATGTTCGCAGAACGGTGCTACCCTGTCAGCCGAATATTCATGAAAATGCACTGCTTTTCCTTCCGCCCAGTCCTTCTTGCTTTTGGATAATCGCACATCCACCACATCGCCCGGAACGGCATCTTCAATAAAAATCACTTTTCCATCAACGCGCGCGAGACATCGTCCCTCACCTGCATGATCTTCCACCTTTATGTTGGTGAGTAGTATGTTTTTTGCTTTTCGTTTCACTTTGTAAAGATAGCGAGTCGCGAGCGTTTGATAAACTCAGACTCTCCAAAATTCAAACTCCCCCGACTATCTTTACCACCATGTTCTCCCTCCCTCAAAAATACAAAGGCATCATCTTCATGCTCCTGGCTGCCTTCAGCTTTTCGCTCATGGGTGGGTTTGCGAAAGTGTTGAAGAGTTCGTTTAATGCACCGCAATTAGTGTTTTACAGAAATCTGATAGGGTTACTGGTACTATCTGTTTCGTTTATCCGAATTCCGGTGGTGCAGACGGGTGGAAGATTGCGATTGTTGATATTGAGAGGTGTGATGGGAACGCTGGCGCTATATACACTTCTCTATAATATCCTGCATATTCCGCTGGGAGCGGCTATGACTTATAATACTATCAATACTTTCTATATCGCCATATTATCGGGATGGATATTAAAAGATAAACTGGGACCAATAATCTGGATTTGCATCATTGCAGGATTTGGTGGCATCCTTCTTATCTATAAGCCTTCGGTAGACTTCAGCTGGAAATATCATTTGATCGGATTGCTTCATGGTATATTTTCGGCGATAGCGTATATGTCGATCGGCTCACTGAACAAACATTATGATACAAGAGTGATCGTTCTTTCCTTTTTGTTGAGTGGATTGATACTTCCTATCATAATGATCAGCACCGGTTATCTTTTTCATTTACCAAAAGATGATTTCTTCTTCCCTGAAATAAGTGCCCCCCATGGTATCGATTACTTATACTTATTAGCACTTGGCATAACAGCCCTCTCCGGACAATACTTTGTAACAAAAGCCTATTCCAACGATAAAGCCGGTATTGTTGCCGCCATCGGTTACAGCAATATCATCTTCTCTGTAATAATCGGGATTGTGCTGGGAGATGCATTCCCGGATTTGTTGATGTGGGTGGGGATAGGGGTGGTGATTTTGAGTGGAGTGGTGGTTTCTTTTTCGAGGAGAACGAATTAGTTGGGAGTCGGGAGTCAGAAGTCGGGAGTCGGGAGTCTAGTTCAATAGGTTCCAGAAGTTTAAGATGTTCCACAGGGTCTACAAGTTGGTGAGTTTCCCTATTATTTAGTTGAAGGGGTTAAACGAAGAGAAACGCATAGAGTTCCGAACTCTTTGAGAGTTCGGAACTCTATGCGTTTCTCTTCGTTTAACTGTAACCCACCGTTACCAACTAGTGCACAACCTACAACCTTTTGAACTCGACTCCCGACTTCCGACTATCGACTCCCGACTCCAAACTACTCTCCCTTCTCATTAAATTTCTTCTCCGCCTCTTTCGCCTTTTCAAAATCAAGCACTACCCCATTTATACAATAGCGGAGGCCTGTTGGCGGTGGACCGTCTTCAAAAACGTGACCGAGATGGGCTTTGCAACGGCCGCATTGGGTTTCGGTGCGCTGCATGCCTAATGTGTTATCGGGTGTGTAGATGATACTTCCTTTGCTGATGGGTTCGTAGAAACTGGGCCATCCGCAACCGCTGTCGAATTTTGTATTGCTTTTAAAAAGCGGATTACCACAGGCGGCACAATAGTAAGTACCTACTTCCTCAAATTTTTCGAATTTGCTCGTCCAGGGCCTTTCGGTTCCCTTTTGACGGGCTATATAATAAACATCGGCTGGCAATACTTTTTTCCATTGCTCATCGGTAAGATTCACTCTTGAAGTGTCTTTTCTGGAATAAACAGGGTTGTTATCTTTTTTGCTGTCCATAGCTACTTTTGATGGTTTTGAAGAATTTTGAGAATAACTGCACTGCTGAAGGCCAGTGGCCAGCAGCACGAACATACTTAAAAGGAGTGGGCGTATCATGATTTTCATATTAGTTCAACAAATCTACGAAAGAAGGGTTCAGTCGGATTGTCGGGGGCACGACAGACGAACGAGTGTTAACATTTTTTTGTATCAAAAAGAACCTGATAATTGTTAGGGGAATTATAAACATCATCCTTTATATTTGTTCGCATACCAAGGCTAGAAAGGACATGTTTAATTTAATTTTATTTGGACCTCCCGGAAGTGGAAAAGGAACGCAGTCTGAACGATTGATAGCCCGTTATGGGTTAAAACACCTCAGCACCGGGGATATTCTCAGATCTGAAATCGCCAACCAAACGCCATTAGGATTAGCTGCCAAAAGCATTATGGACAAAGGGCAGTTGGTTCCGGATGAAGTGGTTATTGAAATGATCAATTCCGCCCTCGAAAACAATCCCCAGGCAAAAGGTTTCCTGTTCGACGGTTTCCCGCGTACTACAGCTCAGGCTGAAGCATTGGATAAACTGCTGAACCAGAAAAACACCCAGATTGCTGTTGTATTGGCTCTTCAGGTTGGAAAAGAAGAACTGGTGTCGAGATTGCTGAATCGTGGTAAGACATCCGGAAGAAGCGATGATACCAACGAATCTGTTATCCGCTCCCGCATTGAAGAATATGAAAAGAAGACGGCTGTGGTAGCAGAATACTATAGCAAGTTCAACAAAGTGGTAAACATTAAAGGTGAAGGAAGTATCGATGAGATATTTGATTCCCTTGCCACTGAAATAGAAAAGCGCAAAGGATAATTACATCTGATAAAACACTTATATGAGGTTGCGGAATCCGCAACCTTTTTTATTTCTTATTGAAGAGCGAATCAGTCCGCTCGAGACTGTTTAATATAGCTTCCTTCACTTTCAGCACAGTTGTTCTCTGTTGTTCCAAATAGGTTAAACGGAGAGAGGGTTGGTCTTTCAGTGAATCCATCTTAAATCCTTCCATCCACAGATTCATACTGTTCTCGGCATAACTAAGTTCTTCCTTCAATTCCTCCAAAGTGGTAAGATAGGCTTTATCTCTTTTTGCGGAAGGGAGTTTGCCAATACTATCAATAGCATCTGCAACTTTTTTCTGGTATTTACTAAGCTTTATCATTCTGGCCATACCCACATCATGTCCATCCATCACTTCCTGCAAAAGAGAATCTTCTTTTGTAACCAATACTTTGGTGAAACCATCGGTACGTGCAGGTTTTGGACTTTCTGTACAAGCAATAAAAAATAATAAGGAAACGACTATAATTAAATATTTCATTTTTATTCAATTAAGTTGCTTGAAATTCTTATTCAGTATCAGCACCCATTCGGTGGAATCGGGTATGGCAAAAAATGCATATTTACCAGGAGCAATCAATTTATCACCAATAGTCACTTCTTTACCAAACTCCACGCTCGTTGCAGAATGAGCTCCTGCTACCCACACTTGTTTTAATGGAACTAAGCCTCCCCAAATAATTCTTCCCTTCACACCGGGGGAACCATATTCAATATGCACATGTGAGCTGCCAATATTTCCCATCGCCACTCGGTGCGGACTTCCTTTCAGAGTATCCTCTGGAATTATTCCCGCATTTACACTATCGGCATAAGTAAGTCCAGCTGCTGACATTGTATGATTGGAATGCCCTGAACTATCAGCTGCCTTTTCCCCTTCTTCTTTGCAGGAAATAAAAACCAGAACAAAGAAGAATATGATGAAACTATTTTTCTTCATAAAAAATTGATTACTGTTATAAATTATTGTGCAAGATATGTTTCCGGATCAGATTGAAATCCTTTCTTACAATCGGGCGAACAAAATCCATACACTTTCCCTTTATAATGTGCCGTATCCGTTACATCCGATGTAACAGACATACCACAGGCTAGATCTTTGTTTGTAGCCAGTACAGTTTTTACAACTACTTTATCTTTTTGCACAGCTCCAGAATTATCAGCCCCGTCATTTTTTACCGACTGTTGACAACTAACAATAGCTATCAATGAAATCATCACTACCATTATATCCCTTTTCATTTTTTGACTTTTGACTTTTGACTTTTGACTTTTAACTTTTGATTTTTGATTTTTTCCTGCTCACAAAAAATAACACAAACCCCGACACAATCGCCACCAACCCCAACAAAGAAAATACTCTAAGCGGCCAGTTGTTTATATTATCACGACCATTGTAATCCATCGTATGTAACATCCATAAGAAATCAAAAATTCTCCACTGATCGTTTCTGAATGTCTGGACTACTCCTGTTTCAGCGGCAACATAAACTGTAGTGTTGACGTTTCCCGAGAATGTAATTGCATATGCGGGCAAAGGCTTTTCACGGTATTCATGATGCGGACCTGCTTCAGTTAGATATTCAACTTTTTTTATTGTAGCTGTATCTTTTAATCGACCTTTCGCACATTCAATGGCTTCCTTCTCACTTAAAGCTGATCGCAATTGTCCCGTTTGAGCATCTGCCAAAACAGATTTCATTTCTCCTGCAGTTTTATAACCTAACTGATAGTAAGTAGTTCCCAAAACTGTAACCAACTGAACACTTTCTATTGATTCCGCCTTCAGCTTGCTCTTAACTTCCTGCTGTATCTGTGAAAGGTTGGCAAAAGCACTATCAAGTGATAAGGACGGAATTTGTTGCTTCAGGTTATCGCCTCTTATAGTATCAATATTCGTCCAACTGAAATACAGACCACCAGCAGTCCAGAGAAAGAATTGAATCCCGAGTATAAGTCCAAGGTACCGATGGGTTTTTCTAACCCACCGGTGAATATCTCTTCTTGTCATAGCTGCCATTTACTTTTTACCATATTTGGTGATCAACGGTTTCAATCCTATATCATACATCTCTCTCATCAGATCAATCACAATCGGTGGTGATTTTGCAACAGAACCTCCTGTTATTGGTGGTGCCGGATCATATTCAAGATTCAACATCACTCCCTGGGTATATTTTTCCCCCATCAATTCATGAATGATAGCCAAACTCATATCCAATCCTGCTGTAACGCCGGCAGAGGTCCAGTACTTACCATCCCTCACCCATCGTTCCTGTTTGAAATGGGCACCATATCGGGTCATCATTTCATCGGCCCTGTACCAATTGGTGGTAGCGTTCTTACCATTCAGTAATCCTGTGGCACCTAATATCCATGCACCGGTGCATTCCCAAGAGAATGTAATTGCATATGCGGGCAAAGGCTTTTTCGGTATTCATGATGCGGACCTGCTTCAGTTAGATATTCAACTTTTTTATTGTAGCTGTATCTTTTAATCTGACCTTTCGCACATTCAATGGCTTCCTTCTCACTTAAAGCTGATCGCAATTGTCCCGTTTGAGCATCTGCCAAAACAGATTTCATTTCTCCTGCAGTTTTTTATAACCTAACTGATAGTAAGTAGTTCCCAAAACTGTAACCAACTGAACACTTTCTATTGATTCCGCCTTCAGCTTGCTGCTTAACTTCCTGCTGTATCTGTGAAAGGTTGGCAACAGCACTATCAAGTGATAAGGACGGAATTTGTTGCTTCAGTTATCGCCTCTTATAGTATCAATATTCGTCCAACTGAAATACAGACCACCAGCAGTCAGAAAGAGGTGAATCCCGAGTATAAGTCCAAGGTACCGATGGGTTTCTAACCCACCGGTGAATAACTCTTCTTGTCATAGCCCATTTACTTTTTACCATATTTGGTGATCAACGGTTTCAATCCTATATCATACATCTCTCTCATCAGATCCAATCACAATCGTTGGTGTCTTTGCAACAGAACCTCCTGTTGTGGTGGTGCCGGATCATATTCAAGATTCAACATCACTCCCTGGGTATATTTTCCCCATCAATTCATGAATGATAGCCAAACTCATATCCAATCCTGCTGTAACACCGGCTGGTCCAATACTTACCATCTTTCACCCATCGTTCCTGTTTGAAATGGGCACCATATCAGGTCATCATTTCATCGGCTCGGTACCAGTTGGTGGTTGCATTCTTACCATTCAATAAACCTGTGGCACCTAGTATCCATGCACCGGTACACATACACTGGCAGTGTAAATTGTTGTTGAATCAATAGCCCGGATCAATTTAGTACAACCTGATCCTGAGTTTGCATAAATGTTTCTGCGGCACCACGGGGTATCAACAACATATCCAGCCTTTTTTACTTTATCGATAGTGTGTCTACCTGAACTTTCAATCCGCTTTGATTTCTTACAAACCTTTTTTTCTTGCAATGAAGAAACTTTCACTCCTAAGTTGTGAAAGTACTTCATAGGGACCCATCGCATCAATTGTCTGATAGCCGTTATACAAATAGATCCCGATGGTTAATTCACCGAGCCTTTGGTTTTGTATAGAGGATATCCATCATTTCTTCTTCCGTTGTTTGGCTGAATCAGCGGCCTTATCCTGGGCAAAAGATATGGTTTGAAAAAGAAAGGAAGAAAATACAAGCAATAGCAGTTGTTTGAGTTTCATATTAGAATTTTTATTCGCGACATTTTTCTGTTAGTTTATGGAATACATCATGAGCTTCCGTCATCAGTGCTTTTAATTTTTCATCTGAAGCCTTACTAGAAACGGCTGCTTTAACCGCTTCACATTGCTTTACCAATTCGGTCAATGTTTGTGTGGTTTCCACTTTCTTATATCCTTTGGGAATTGGGGAAGCCTGCCAGCTTTTGGCCTTAGCAATTAATACATCAACACTGTCTTTTGTAGGTTGAAGATTGCCGCTTTCAGCCGGATGAAATGTCTTACTCATCACTGCATGAAAATCGTGCATCTCTTTCCAATCGCTTTTCTGGGACCAGGCAAAATTGGTTATGCTTAATACTGTTAAAATCAGTAGTACTTGTTTCATAAAATTGTTTTTATTGTTCCGCTAATTGTGGGTTTCGTAAAAAGGAATCATCGGTAAGGGTATTCAGAAAAGCTTTCAGATTTGCTCTGTCGGTAGCGGTTAACTTTATCTTGCAACCCCATTCTTATTTAGGGAAGTATCAGCGTATTATTTACCTGCACCCATGATCATAGTGATCGAGTACAGCATCAATATTCAGGAATCTTCCATCGTGCATGTAGGGTGCCGTTTTCATAATATTTCGTAAGGATGGCGTTTTGAATAAATAGAAGTCTTTCGGATCAAGAGTTATTCGATACCGGCCACTGTCATTTACCATCGAAGGCACCAGTCCATTATTATGGAATTTATTATCCGTGAACAAGTCAGAGGAATGACAGGAAGCGCATTTGTATTTTTAAACACGTCAAAACCCAATTGTTCTTCCGCTGAAAACACAGCACCTTCCTTCCTTACTACTTTATCATACTTTGATTCAGCACTTACACATTGTAACATGAATTGAGAAAGAGCCATCAACATTCTTGAAGATGTGATGTCTCCTTCTCCAAAGCTTTTATAAAACAAGCCGAAGTGCTGAGCATCCTTTTAAGCTTCTCGATTACATTTGGAATATGTTCATCCATCTCCACCGGATTTTCAATGGGAGCAATAGGTTGAAGATCCAGATTGAAAACTCCTCCATCCCAGAAGAAAAACTGACTCCATGCCAGATTCATGATAGGAGGTGAATTCCGAACACCGAGCCGGTCTTCAATTCCATGACTCACATCGTGACCATGATGAGTGAAAGCACTTCCCTGGATATGGCAACTGCCGCAACTGATAGTTCCATCTCGCGATAGTTTTGTATCATAAAACAGCTTCCTTCCCAGTTCAAAACCTTCAACCGTAATTGGATTGGAAGAAAGATTATAAACGGGTGCAGGGAAATTAAGGTAATACCAAAGGCATCGGCCTTCTTTCCTGCCTGGAAGTTTTTGTACAAGCAACACCCAATGATACTAGCGCAATTATCACCGCTATAGTAGTACCCCAACCGAATTTTCTGCTTTAATTCTTCTTAATCATTGTGTATATGATCTATTGTAAACATGGATACATAATTATTAGCAATGTTCACAGAGAATGGACTCACCATTACAGTAGTGTTTGTAGCGATACTGATATTCATAGGGCCATTCATCACTTTTGAAGCATCAGCCATGATATGGATATGTGGCGCTTCTGCTTTATCCTTTCGAACTTCAGCAACTGAAGTTCCAGGGGCTTTTAAACTGATCTGTTTGATATTATTGAACATAGGAGTAGAGAAACCACCAAAGCCACCGATATGATAGCGGAATTTTATCGCCACTGGTAGCAACATCTGAAGGACCTTCCATCTTCAGGAAGATATAACCAGAGTTCCATGACCAATACATTCCTGCACCATCACCAGCTGGATCAAGAGCCCCTGTTCTTTCAGCTACCGGTGCGGTACTCTTTAAACTGTCTACACCTAATACAAATGAGATACCTGTATAATTACCAGCCGGTATGTCTCTCAGTGTTATCAATTGTGAAGGGTTCTCTTCCTTTATCAAAAAGTAACTGCTATCGCGTGGCACTGTATAAGTAGTACCATCAGCATTCTGCAATTTGATATTGCTGATATAATAGTTTAAGAGACTCACTTTATATGTTTCACCGGAGGCATTGGTATAAGAACCGGTATTCAACTGAAGGTTAACGCCACCAATTACATTATCAAATTCCACTTCCAGCTCTCCCTTATCACCGGGTTGAAATTCAAGTGGAGTTTGCTTTTTACAAGAAGCAAAACAAAACAATGAGGCGGCAAATAGAACGAGAATATTCCTGAACATCTTTTAAGATTTGTGAATTAATAATAGCAATAACAAGGGCTGATATAAAGCATAGCCCAATTGATGCCAGACCAACAAAACCTGGTAAAGCATGTAATAACAGAAGATAAAAGTCAACTAATTGACATTACTCTTCAATAACAAAAAATCAAAATGTAAATCCACTTCCGGATGGGAAGTGTAATGAGATAGGCTATTAAGCAATATTGCCTGGAGGATGGAAGATTGTATTGCTATAGGCAACAGGAGCTCCTGCCTGAAGCATAGAATAAAATGTATCAATAATTGAATATGGATTGGATAGGTAAGCTGAAAAGAAGGATTTAGAAGATATATCTACACCGCCTTTATTCTCCATCTTCCTGTCGGGGTTCTGCTGGTCCTTATTATCTTCTTGCTGAAGCCTTTTCATCATCTGGCACTTACCATTACAATGCAGTTTTGGCTTGGCCTTATTGATACAGTTTTCAGCGTACACAGCTGTATTGGTATAGTAATCTGCCACTACAAACACCTTTGAAAAAGTGGAAGCAGCAAATGCTATCAGCAATAAAAACGATATGGTTCTTTTAAACAGCATGTATTTTGGAAAGGCAAATATAACGGTGCAAAAATAATGCTGTAATGATTATAATCATAAATCATTTTAAAATACATTCATTTTATTCTTTAAAGAAGCAGAAACAATTGAATCACAAAGCTGTTATCAGCAAATAATTTGTCAAATTGCTTGCTGTTAGTTGAAAGTTTGAGCTTAAAGAAGAAACTACATAGCTAGGAGGTCAAAAGAGTAAAAGGAGAAAAAAGAGAATACAATGCCTTTAATTCAAAAATTAGTGACCTGTATTCTCTTTTGTCTCTTTTGACCTCTTATTTTGTATTCTCCTTTTCTCCTTTGACCTCCTAGCCCTGTATTATCTTCGCGGAGCGAATTCACCCCAACCCATATCTCTTCATTCGAAAACTGCTGTATGAAAAAACTGGAAAACTATATAACCGGAAAATGGATTACCGGTGATGGCGATGGACAACTATTAACAGATGCCGTTACCGGGCAGCCCATAGCCACCGCGTCAACCAAAGGACTCGACTTTGCAGACATCACTAACTATGCCCGTACAAAAGGGAACCCTGCCCTGAGAAATATGACCTTCCATGAAAGAGGTAGGATGTTGCGCGCTCTGGCCATACACCTCCGTGAGCATCTGAATACCTTTTATGAAATCAGTTACCAGACCGGCGCCACAAAAGCCGATAGCTGGATAGACATAGAAGGTGGCATTGGAAACCTTTTTGCCAATGCGTCCTTAAGAAGAAAATTCCCCGACGAATCTTTCTGCATCGATGGCCCCACACATAATTTCAGTAAGAACAATACCTTCTTCGGAACACATATACTCGTACCAAAAGAAGGCGTTGCCATTCATATCAATGCTTTCAACTTTCCGGTTTGGGAGTATGTTGGAAAAAATTGCAGTAAACCTGTTGGCAGGAATGCCCGCCATTGTAAAACCCGCCACTGTCACTTCCTATCTTACAGAAGCCGTAGTAAAAGAGATAGTGGCATCAGGCATATTACCCGATGGGGCATTGCAATTACTCTGCGGATCAGCAGGTGATCTGTTAGATAAAGTAGAATCACAAGATGTTGTAACATTCACCGGATCCGCTTCAACCGGATTATTGAAGTCGCACCCGAAAATCTTAAGTGAAAGTGTTCCCTTCACTATGGAAGCCGACTCGCTGAACTGTATCATACTGGGAGAAGATGTATCTGGATCAACAGAGGGGATATTTTTGTGAAGGAAGTAAGAAAAGAGATGACAGTAAAGGCCGGACAAAAATGTACTGCCATACGTCGCATATTTGTACCCGAGAATAAAATAGAAGAAGCAGGTAAAGCCATAGCTGTGGCTCTTTCAAAAAACATCATCGGCAATCCAAGAAACGAAAAAGTAAGGATGGGTGCATTAGCCGGCACAACTCAACAAAACGAAGTGGTGGCACAAGTACAGAAGTTATTGGCTTCCTCGCAATTAATATATGGTTCATTAGATAGTGTTGAAGTGGTGGATGGAATTTCAGGCAAAGGCTCATTCCTTTCCCTTTATTACTACTCAACACAAGTCCTTTTGCCAATACTTCCGTTCATGAAGTGGAAGCCTTCGGTCCGGTGAGTACCTTGATGCCTTATAAGAATATCGAAGAGGCGATTGCATTGAGTAAAAAAGGGAAAGGCTCTTTATGTTCATCAATAGTAACAGGCAACGATTCTATCGCAAAAAAATATGTATTGGGAGCAGCCACTCATCATGGACGAATATTGGTCCTCAACCAGGATTGTGCGGCTGAAAGTACCGGTCATGGGTCACCGTTACCATTATTGGTACATGGCGGACCGGGAAGAGCCGGCGGTGGTGAAGAGATGGGAGGCTTATTGGGTGTTAAACATTATATGCAGCGCACTGCCCTTCAGGGATCAGCAACAACCATCAGTGCTATCACCAATGTTTACCAACAGTATGCAAAGGGAAAGGATCCAGTGGTACATCCTTTCAAAAAGTATTTTAATGAGTTACAGATCGGTGATCAGTTAATTACGGAAAGCAGAACCATTACTGCAGAAGACATCAATCAATTCGCCGATATAAGTGGCGATCATTTTTATGCGCATATTGCCAGTACCAATTTTACAAATACATTGTTTGAACGCCAGGTAGCCCACGGCTATCTTATAATGAGCATTGCCGCGGGATTATTTGTAGATAGCTATGAAAAAAATCCCGTGTTACTCAACTATGGCATCGATGAGCTGCGCTTCACAAAACTCGTCTATCACGGCGCCTCCATTCATATCAGCTTCACCTGCAAGGGAAAAAATTCCTCAGGAAAAGAAAGAACCCACAGATATTCCAAGAGGTATTGTGAAGTGGTTGGTGGAGATGATTGATGAGACGGGAGAGATAACGGGGGTGGCGGTAGTATCCTGCATGGTGGCTATTTCCGAAAAATAAATTCGTTTCACGCAAAGACGCAAAGAAATTTAATCAAATGGTAAGTCTCTGATATTAATTTAAGGCGCAAGGAATACAAATACAATTTACCGGGAAGGCGGGAAGGATTTTTATCTAAAGTTTTAAAAGCTTCAGTCACCGTGGAAGCAGGGTCTCAAAAATATTCCTCCATTTTCTTTTGCCAATAAAAAGCATAAATACTTGACCCGCATGCTTTATGACCCCTGCTTTGTGCGAAGATTTTGATTAATAGTATGCAGTACTCGTATTTAAACCAAACTCCCCTCTCTGTTAATTGTATTGTATTAGTCGCGAAGCGACCTCTTTATGCCCTTAAATTCAAATTCAGAGGCTGTAAATTCAGAACAGCACATGTTGCGCCTTGCGGAAAGTCCTTCCCGGTTATCACTGCGCCTGCCTCTCTGCGGTTATATGTATTTTGCATTCATTGCGCCTTAAAGTACACTCAGGGAGCCAAAATTACAGAAACAAACCTTTGCTCCTTTGCGCGAAAAAAGCCCAAAACCTCCACCACATCTCCACTATTCAATACCTTTGCCAAAGAAACGATTCAAACTCTCTATATGGAACCATATGTAAAATCCGAACATCATAAAGGGGTAACCACCATCGAATTCTTCCACCCGCAAAGCAATTCCCTTCCAAAAGCATTATTAGATAAACTGGCACAAACCATTCACAGCGCTGGCAATGACGATGATTGCAAAGTGATCTTATTACGATCGGCTGGAGAAAAAGCTTTCTGCGCCGGGGCTTCATTTGATGAACTGGCTGCTATAAATACTGAAGAAGAAGGCCTGGAGTTTTTCAGTGGCTTCGCCCATGTAATCAATAATATGCGTAAGTGCCCGCAATTTATCATTGCCCGGATACAAGGTAAATGTGTAGGTGGTGGCGTAGGCATTGCAGCCGCTGCAGATTATGCCATTGCCACCGAAGCGGCAGATATAAAACTCTCTGAACTCGCTGTGGGTATCGGACCCTTTGTAGTAGGGCCTGCTGTTGAGAGAAAAATGGGAACCGCCGCTTTCTCCACATTAGCCATCGATGCCCATCTGTGGCGCAACGCTGAATGGGCCCGTAAAAAAGGACTCTTCGCAGAAGTACATCTCAATTCAGAAGGCATGGAAGAATCTATTGCCCGATTAACAGAAACCCTTGTTCATTCCAACCCGGAAGCAATGGCTGAAATGAAAAAGGTTTTCTGGAAAGGGACTGAAGATTGGGATACATTACTAATGGAACGCGCTGCTATCAGCGGCAGATTAGTAGTAAGCGCTTTCACAAGAAACGCCATTGCTCATTTTAAGAAGAAGAAAAAATAAAGCAAGTCCTATTTTTGCCCGATGCGGCGATTCCATAAACAGAACTTCAAAAAGCTTTGCAACCAACTGGGGCAATCTGATAAGGAATTGCAGGATATCATCTCTGCATATGGTTATCCGCCTATCTGGACGCGTCCGAATCATTTTGCATCACTTATACATATCATCCTCGAACAACAGGTATCACTTGCTTCTGCAAAAGCGGCATTTATTAAACTAGAAGAATATGTAGGTGAAATATCTCCTGCTGCCATTCTCAAACTTAGCGATGAAGAACTTCGCAACTGTTATTTTAGTCGGCAGAAAACCATCTACGCCCGTGAATTAGCTAAAGCCATCAAAAAAGGCACTCTTTCATTGGAAGAACTCGCTAGAAAAGATGATGAAGCGGTGCGAGAGGAACTAAAAAAAGTAAAAGGCATCGGCGATTGGACCGTTGACATCTATCTGCTTTTTGTTCTACAACGCTGTGATGTATTTCCAACAGGAGATTTGGCTATGATAAAATCATTGAAGCAAATAAAAAATCTTCCTGCAAGTACTGACAAGGAAAAATTATTGGAAATAGCTGAGGAATGGAAACCGTATCGATCTCTGGCTACCTACTTACTCTGGCATCATTATCTGGAATCAAGAAAGAAGAAGAATTAAAATCCCGCGAATTGTAAGAGCAGGAAGACAAGTATACCAGATAGGTATCCAACAAGGGCTAACCATCCTATTTTTTTAAGATACCAGAAAAACTCAATCTTTCTGATTCATTGCTGTTTAAATACCGGCTGGTTAGATCCTATAATTAAAATACCACCTACTCCGGTGCAATAAGCAAGGAAATGCCAGAAGAAATGATCTGTTGGATATTGATCCATAGAATACATTCCCATGGAAGCAGCCACTAAAGGCACATTATCTACTATAGCCGATAACAATCCAATCAGTGAAACAATCAAGGTTGAACTATTGAAGGTCTTATCTAACTGAGCAGCCATAGAACCTAATACACCAGAAGCTTCTAAAGCAGCAACACTTAATAAGATACCCAGAAAGAAAAGGATACTTGGCGTATCTGCCTTTCTGATAGCATATAATACCGAATGGAAATTCTTATCCTCTTCATCTTTGCCACTATGGATGATCTCAGTAATAACCCATATCAAACCAAGTCCTAACAACATACATATATATGGCGGAAGATGATCAGGGTTTAAACACAGGCACAAACAACAAAATACTTAAACCGCTATAGAATACTATATTCCTTTCCCTGATCGGAGTTTCCGGCTTGTTTAACAATCCTTCTTCAGTTTGAAACTCCAGCTGCCCTTTCATTTTACTTCCTGCTATCAGTAAGGGAACCAAAATAGCTCGACACTGCGCAGGAAGGAATACATGTATGATGACTTGCCAACTGCTTATATGACACTTATCCATAACATGGTTGTAGTAACATCTCCTATCGGAGGTAAGTACCACCTGCGTGGCAACAATAACAACCATTCCGCAAAACCATAAACCTGGTCTCTTTTATCTTTCAACTTATTCCGGATCAGGGTCACCATCACAATGGCGGTGGTGAATTATCCAAAAGAGCAGAAAGGAAAAAAGTGAGTATACAAACTATCCAAAGAAGTTTTCTTTTATCTGTTGTTTTTGAATTCTTCCAGTTATTACTTCAAATCCATCATGAGCATCCTATCAATTCAACAATGGCTGCGGCACCACATAGGAAGAATGAATACCAGCAATTGTTACCAGATGTTCTTCAAGGCGTATTGGCAAATTTCCGTTTGGGAGAATTAACAAAGAATGTCCATCAAAGTAACTGAAATTAATGCAACAGCAGCTTTATTCAATCCAATCACTCCTTCAAAAGTGATAGCTAAATAACTTAAAAACAAATACTATCAGTATGGCGATGACATACGCAATTTAACAAAAAAGAGCCTCCTTTAACAGCTCTTGCTGGCTAAGTTATAGTTCTTAAATCGATATTCAATCCGCCGCAAACGATGGCTTGTCCTGTTATATAAGACCCCATATCAGAAGCCAGGAACAAAGTGACATTGCCTCAGCAGAAGCGAATCTTCCTAATGGAATGGCTATATTTTTCCGCGCCTTCCCCATCTTTCAGATAACCAGTCATATCTGTTTCTATAAATCCGGGGCAATGGCATTTACCAGCGGATATTACGGCTTCCTAATTCTTTGGCAACACTCTTTGTGAAACCGATGATACCTGCTTTGCTGGCTGCATAACTGCTTTGTCCGGCATTACCCGTTTCGCCGATAATTGAACTCATATTGATGATAGTCCCGCTGCGTGCTTTCATCATCGGGCGCATCACCTGCTTGGTCATATAGAAAACACTGTTGGGGTTCGCGCGTATCACTTCATCCCACTGATCAGGGACTAAGACGTAATAAGAGATTATCTTTTACGGATACCGGTTATTAACGCAGATGTCAATGGTTCCGAATTCTTTCAATACTTCAGCTACAAATGATTCGCATTGTGCCACATCACCTGCATTGGCACCCGAACCTTACCTTTAACACCCATGGCATTGATTTTCGCTTCAAGGGCCGCTGCCTTTTCTGCACACTGCTATCACTAACATAAGTAAACGCCACATTGGCGCCATTTTCTGCAAATTTCAATGCAATCGCCTCCCTCTATACCACGGCCTACAACTGGTAACAATGGCCACTTTACCATCTAAAAAATTTCATACTAAGTTATTTGATAAATAAAAAGTTACTGCAATAAAACGTTTTTATAAATAATCATGAGAAATTAAATAAGCTTCAGACACTAAAACCTCTTCAGCAGGCCCACCACCACGACATCATTATAAAAACGCTTGAAAGCAAAAGCCGAACAGCGCAATACACAATAAGAAAAGAGAGATACGCCATCATCACTAAAAATGAAATACCACCTTGGAACAAACCTGTACACGAGGGTAATCAATAACGAACAATGAAGAAGCTGAATAAGATGAAACGAATTCAGTTCTGTCGCTAAAATCAATTGATCGAAAAAAGAACTCTTCTTCCTTATTGAAAGCAAAACAATACAAATGCGGCTAGTGAATCAGGATCAATAAAAGAATGCTTTAATGTTTTCTCCGATGTCTTGTTAAACCTGGTTTCCAGTTTCTGAAACTTGATATCCTTTCATTACCGTATCGGCATAACAATCCGAACTGAAATGCATCACTCATCAGATTTAAAATTCATAGACAGGATCACTTTATTAATTTCCGTCGAAACACTATCAAGATTAATCCTGTTTTCTTAGCCGTCCATTCCCTTATTATCTTTTCTCATTCAAATAACATTTGAAGGCATATTCAATCCCAAAACATAGGGAAGAGATGAGATAACGTTGTTATCGAAAAAGGAAAGAGGTTTGAAATACTTTTCTGATTCCATTGCGTAATAATCAAGTGATAATTTCGCTTTGTAAAGATGGCACCGAGCGTAATGAAAAAGGTTCCCTCTCAAAATGTGTTAAAAAGTGTACTGCGTCTTCAAAAAATGCAAACACCGATTTGTCACGATCTGTGTACACCTTTTTCCCGCATTGATTAAGTATTTGCCTGAAAATTCATTTCATAATTCTTACAAACCTGCTGGGATTCGGTCATTCATTATGGGTTTAGCTTAGAATTTCCCCTCTCTCCACCGTTTTACGGTCATTACTCAAGCAGTAACTTTATCTTGCTCCCAGTTTGCTCTTTGCTTGAGCCATGCGGTGAAAACTCCTTTGGGAAGAGATTTCGCCAACTGTAATCGCAAGGTATATCCTTATGTCTTTGGCTTCATAGTCGCTATTAACGATCACCAGTGCTGCATCTAATTTTTTGAGTGAATGTATCGAGACATTCAAATGCTTTTTCAAATTCTATCAACCATTCATGGCACCATTCGATGCATCACTGAAATAAACAGGTGCTGCTGTATAATCATTCACTACTGCACCTGTTTTTCACAGGCCACCGAAATAGCCTATCGGCATTATCCAATCAGCTCTTCACCGAAAGATTTAAAATGTTTTAATCTTCCCGATACAATTATCCGGAAGGGATGTAATGAAGTGAATTGAATGGTATCTCCTACCAGATATCGCCACAAGCCACCATTAGTACTTATCACTAATGCGTAATTCTTTCCAATCTCAACATCATTCAATCCCATCGTTTGCGGATTCTTCTTTCCATATTCATCAACCGGCATGAATTCCATGAAAACTCCATGATCACAAAACAACAACATGCCTTCTTCTCCTGGCTGATCCTGTGCCGCAAAGAACCCTTCGCTGGCATTGTACATATCGAGATAATGAATTTTCTTTCCAATCAGTTTCTCAAATTGTTCCCTGTACGGTGAAAAGGAAACACCTCCATGGATATATAATTCCAGTGTTGGCCATACTTCAGCAATGGTGGACTTACCAGTAATCTCAAGGATGCGTTTGAATAATAATAATGTCCAGGTAGGTACGCCCGAAATCGAAGTCACCACTTCCTTGATGGTATTAGCGGCCATTACCTCCAGCTTGCTTTCCCATTCTTCCATTAATGCCACGCTGAGATCGGGTGTTCGTATCCAATGCGCCCAAAAAGGGGAATTCTGTAACAATACAGCACTCAGGTCGCCATATTGAGCCTCCTGGTTAACAGGGTTTATGGTATGACTACCCCCAATCACCAGACCCTTTCCTGTGAGCAGGTCGGAATCGGGATTAAACTGATAATAGAGTGTCAATACATCTTTAGCCGCTTTATAATGGCAGTCTTCCAGACTTTCTTCTGTTACAGGAATGAACTTGCTTTTATCACTAGTTGTACCGCTGCTTTTAGCAAACCAATATACCGGGGTATTCCATAGAATATTCTGCTCCCCATCCATAATCCGCTGGATATAAGGTTTCAGGTCGTCATATTCATGAATTGGGACTGCCTGCTTGAAGGCTTTTACATTAAAGAGTTGGGAGAAATTATACTTCCTTCCAAATTCGGTGTACTGGGCCGATGTTACCAGATCCTGCAATACCTCCCGCTGCGCATCTACGGGGTGTGCTTTCCAGCCTTCAATGCGCCAAAGGCGCTGCCGGGCTAATGATGATATGGCAGGTGATAAAAGTTTCATGTATTAGCACCAAAATAAAGAATTTGGAGCAATGACTGAACTAAAAGATTTCAATAGAGAAACATTAAGGTAACTACCCTTCGGCATAAGCCTTTTCTATCTTGCTTCGAAGCGAAGCTTTTAGCTCTTCCGGTATAAAAGAATGCCGAATGGCTTCCAGGTTACACTTTAGAAAATGCTCCTTATTCCAGTTGAATACATCTTCCATCAAAGCATACTCTTTGGCTAGGGTAGTATCTGAAATAGTGCGGGCGTCTGTACTGATACTCATAGATACACCGTAGTTATAGATATAGTCGGCCTTGTGATCCTGGATAGTATCCACCACGTTTGTCTGGACATTACTGGTTGGACATACTTCCAGATGAATATCATCTCTTTTTAAAACATCCAATAGCTTATCCTCCTCGGCACTTCTCACTCCATGTCCAATACGTGAAGGGCGGAAGTCCTCCAATGTTTCCCATACACTATCGGCGCCTCTTGCCTCACCGGCATGTGCAGTGCAACTTATCGAGTGCTTATGGGCATAATCGTAGGCGTCAATATGATTATCTAATGGGTATCCGGCTTCATCACCTGCAATATCGAATCCTGCTACATAAGTGCCTTTAAATTCATTCACCAGTTCAACGGTCTGCATGCTTTGGGCTTCGCTATAATGTCGTAAAGTACAAAGCAGCAACCTTGCTTCTACTCCGGTAGTTTTTATTCCTTCACCAGTGGCTTCATTCACAATTTCTACTACTTCCTTTGCCGATAAGCCACCAGCAATATGTAATAAGGGGGCGAACCTGATTTCAGCATAGATTACATTATCAGCTTTTAGCTGATCAAACAAATCGAGCGTCACCATTCTTAATTGCTCTTTTGTTTGCATCAATTCAAAACCTTTTACTGCCCTTGTAAGGTAATCGGCTAAATCGGTGCATTTCGGTGGAGCAATAAAAGAATCGGCATAGGTTTCGAAACTTATATCGGGTCTGATCTTTTTTACAACATCATAACTCAAGCTGCAATCGAGGTGCAGATGCAGTTCAACTTTTGGCAATGCCTGATAATTCATACGTAATCAATTGAAAAATTAAAACTCAGGAAAGCAACCAGGGAAGCATTTCCTTTATAGTACTCACTTGTCTGAAATTCTCATGAACAATAGGATCCTCAATATGTTCATGCGCCCAGGTGGTATGATAAGGCACATGTACAGCATGTCCACCCAATGCCAATACCGGCAACACATCCGACTTCAGCGAATTACCAATCATTACAAATTCAGAAGGCGCTATATCCAGATGTTTGATGAGTTTGGCATAATCCGCCTCTTTCTTATCACTCATTATTTCGATATGATGAAAATAATGTTCCAATCCCGACTTCTTCAATTTTCTTTCCTGATCTAAGAGGTCGCCTTTAGTGGCAACCACTAAGCGAAAACGGCCTTTTAATGTTTGCAACACTTCCTCAACACCATCGAGCAACTCAATTGGTTTTTCAAGAAGGTCTTTACCATATGCTAATGTTTTTTCTATTACCGATAGTGGCACCGTATTATCTGAAACCCTTAAGGCGGTTTCCACCATTGATAACATGAATCCCTTCACACCATAACCATAGAGTGAAAGGTTTTGCATTTCTATTTTGAAAAGTTCTTTTGCTACACTGTGATGCGGAAGATAATCTTCCAGTAAAGCACAGAAGTTCTTCTCTGTCTCCTGGAAATAGGGTTCATTTACCCAAAGGGTATCATCAGCATCGAAGGCGATTACTTTACTCGACATAAAAGCTGTTAAGTGGCTAAAATAGTAAAATCAGATGGAGATTCCTTTTAAGGTGCCTCAAAGTATTCGTCGGCATTGGGAAGGTCTTGCATAGCTGCACCTTCTGTTGAGCCCGAATTATCATCCCTGTCGCGCATGGCTTCTTCATGGAGATAATCTTTCCTTTTCAGCTCAAAATTCCTTCCGAGATAGAGTCTTCTCACCCTTTCATCATCGGCCAATTCTTCAGCAGTACCATGTTTAAAGATCTTTCCTTCTATTAGTAAATAGGCCCTGTCGCAGATAGAAAGGGTTTCGTTCACGTTATGGTCGGTTATGAGTATTCCGATATTCTTATATTTCAAACGGGCTACTACCGCCTGGATATCTTCCACCGCAATGGGGTCAACACCAGCAAAGGGTTCATCGAGCAATATGAATTTTGGATCAACTGCCAGAGCACGGGCTATTTCAGTACGCCTTCTCTCACCCCCACTTAAACTATCCCCCTGGTTCTTCCTTACATGGTGCAGCCTGAATTCATCAAGCAAAGCCTCCAGTTTATCTTTTTGCTCTTTTTTACTCAGTTTGGTCATTTCCAGGATGGCCATGATATTGTCTTCAACACTCATTTTGCGGAAAACGCTTGCCTCCTGGGGCAGATATCCGATGCCTAACTGGGCCCTTTTGTACATGGGCATCTCTGTTATCTCTTGCTGATCAAGGAATACCTTGCCTTCATCCGGCTTAATTAGCCCCACCACCATATAGAAAGTGGTGGTTTTACCGGCACCATTGGGACCCAGAAGACCCACAATTTCACCCTGTTTCACCTGAACGGAAACCTGATTAACGACCGTTCGGCGGCCATATCTTTTCACTAATTCCTGTGTATGTATTTCGCTGATCAAGACCTATGTATATTTTGACAAAAATACCGGAACAAATCCAATCCGGAGATTATTCAGCAACCAAATTAACAGCTATTTGCAATAAAGGGAATCGTTAGTTAAGTTTGCAACTTAATTAACAAATGGCATGAAAGTAATCGACCACATAAATAACGCAAAAAGCACCCTGGTTTCCTTTGAAATCTTACCTCCATTAAAGGGCAAGACCATCAATTCCATATACGACCATCTTGATCCATTAATGGAATTCAAGCCGTCTTTCATCAATGTAACCTATCACCGCAGTGAATTTGTTTTTAAGAAAAAGGCTGACGGTACTTTTGAAAAGGTAGAAGTTCGTAAGCGTCCCGGAACCGTTGGTATTTGCGCAGCTATCATGAACCATTATCATGTTGATGCTGTTCCCCACCTTATTTGTGGTGGCTTCAACAAAAGAGAGACTGAAGATGCACTTATTGACCTGAATTTTATAGGCTGCGATAACGTGCTGGTATTAAGAGGCGATGCAGCTAAGAATGAAACTAATTTTGAACCGGAACCAGGTGGAAACAAATATGCTATCGACTTACTGAAACAAACAGTAAACCTGAATAACGGTATTTATCTGGAAGAAGATATAAGGGAAGGATTCCGTACCAACTTCTGTATTGGAGTGGCCGGCTACCCTGAAAAGCATTTCGAAGCCCCAAATCTCGAAAACGACCTCAGTCACCTGAAAGCAAAAGTGGACGCAGGGGCTGAATATATCACCACCCAGATGTTCTTCAACAACCAGAAATATTTCGAGTTCGTTGATGCCTGCCGTGCTGCTGGCATTACCGTTCCCATCATACCAGGATTGAAACCGCTCACTTCAAAAAAACAAATGACGGTAATCCCACGCACCTTCCATGTAGACCTGCCTTCAGAGTTCAGCAACGAAATCATCAAATGCAAAACAGACCTTGAAGTTGAAAAGGTCGGTACCGAATGGCTGATCCATCAATCAAAAGAATTGAAAAAAGCCGGCGTACCTGTTCTGCATTACTATACGCTGGGTAAGCCGAGAGTGATTTATAATGCGGTGAAGGAAATCTTTTAGGTGAGAGGCTGAATGCTGGATGCTGAATGCTTGATGCCTAAGGCCCAAGGCTTAAGGCTTAATTTTGACACAGCCCATAATTCTTGTCTACGAATGAATACTGTTGGGTGAATAATAAGCCCAATGCTTTAAACTATTTGCCCAAATCTTAATTTAGACACAACCTATAACATTCGTCTTCGAATGAATATCGTTGAGTGGACGATTTAGGCCTTAAGCTTTAGGCATC